>WFTL01000040.1 GCA_015485495.1 Planctomycetaceae bacterium | reverse complement strand
GCCCGCGGGCCACGATCCACCAGGCGGTGTCGCAAAGGACGATTTCGTTGGGGGCCGTCGGCCTCTGGTGATGGGCGCACGAAGCGTGCATGGCTGTGGACGAAAACGGGTCGGGAAGTCGACGGCTGAGGTCAGAAACTTTCCTGAAGCAGAACGCAGGGAAAGCCGAACGAACAGACAGGCCCGGCCGATGTGCCGGAGGCGCTGCGGCCGTGGAGACAAAGGTAGCGTTCCGGCGGCTGCCAGGGGAACAGGAATTCGATCCGGATCGCAGCAGAGCGAACCGGAAACCGCGGGTGGACCGACGAGCATTTTTCCCGGTGGGCTGCCGAGGCACGGCTTGACAAGAGCTTCACGGTGTGGCTATCAAACCACCATGGTTCCGGAAGCACCGCTGTGCTGCTTCCGGATCACTGAAAACGGCAGGAACCAGGACGAGGGCATTCATGTTGCTCACATTGAAATCGAGTGCGGATCGGGATCGAACGGAAGATCCGGTGTGGGGATTCGGAAGCGGGTCTGCAGAAGCTGTCCGTCCGGCGACAGGCTCGCTGGACGACGATTTCGATGACGATGTGGATGACGACCTGGATGATTTCGAAGATGACGAAGACGACGACTTCGACGACTTCGAAGATGATGACGATTTCGAGGATGATTTCGAAGACGATTTCGAAGACGACGACGATGACGATCTGGATGACGACCTGGATGACTTCGACGACGATGATGATGATTTCTGAGTGACGTCTGAATGAGGATCTGTTCC
The DNA here is from genome assembly GCA_015485495.1 of Planctomycetaceae bacterium. Taxonomy (GTDB): domain Bacteria; phylum Planctomycetota; class Planctomycetia; order Planctomycetales; family Planctomycetaceae; genus S139-18. The sequence continues at coordinate 52,223 of WFTL01000040.1, read as the reverse complement.
GGACCGCAGGCGCCGGGACGGACAGGTAAGCTCTGCGGACGCTCTGCTGCCGGGGCGTCCTTCTTCTTTGCGCGGACAACAGCAAAAACCAGACAGCAGGAACCGCCCCATGCAGGGAATTCGACAGCAGGCTGAAGAAGCGGCCGGATATATCCGCAGCCACTGGCCCGACAGGTCACCGCCGTATGGCCTCATTCTGGGCACCGGACTGGGCGGACTGGCGGAACAGATCGATGCGGCCGCCACGCTGGCCTACAGCGATATTCCTCATTTTCCGCAGTCCACTGCGCCGTCTCACGCGGGAAAACTGGTCTGCGGGACGCTGCACCAGGTTCCCGTTGTCGCCATGGAAGGGCGTCTGCACTACTACGAAGGGTATTCGCTGGCCGATGTGACCTTTCCGGTCCGTGTGATGCAGGCGCTGGGGGTTCACACGCTGATCGTGACCAGTGCGGTGGGAGGCATGAATCCGCAGTATCGTCTGGCTGACATCGTGATTCTGGAAGATCACATCAGTCTGATGCCGGACAATCCGCTGCGGGGAATCAATGATGATCGGCTGGGACCGCGGTTTCCGGATATGAGTGAACCGTACACCCGTGATCTTGTGGAACAGGCCCGTCAGACGGCTCTGAAACTGTCTTTGCCGGCACACACCGGTGTTCTCGTGGCAGTCCCCGGGCCGAATCTGGAGACGCGATCGGAATACCGAATGCTGCGGCACTTCGGAGCTGATGTGGTGGGAATGTCGACCGTTCCGGAGATCATCGTGGCCGTGCATGCAGGGATGAAAACGCTGGCCTTTTCTGTGGTCACCGACCTGTGTCTGCCGGACGCTCTGGAACCGGTCGACATCGAGCGCATTCTGGAAGTGGCGGCTGAAGGGGGACAACGGCTGGAACAGCTTCTTTCGAATCTGTTTCAGCAGTTCTCCCGGGACACCGCCTGATCGACTGCCGTGCGGGCTGCCGGTGTCGGTGCTGCCGGCTTCATCGGGACATCGTGTCCCGACGAACCGGGCTGTCGCCGGAGAGGGCTGACTGCGTCGAAAGCGGCAGCCGGAAGCAGGCGGCCTGTCGATCCGTTCGCATGTAAAGCCGCCCGCGACAGACCACCGGAACGTTCCAGGCCCGCACGGCGATGCCGTCATCCGGTTCACTCAGACCCGGAAACCGGCTGATTTCCGAAAATCGGTCCGGATCGGCAGCGACCAGAGCGACGTATCCTTTTTCCGCCTGAACCAGCAGCACATCCTCCCACAGCAGCACCTGACCGTGGCGATAGCGGCCGCCTTTCCAGCGCCGCCGTCCGGTGGCCGCTTCCACGCACGTGAGAATGCCGTCGTCCAGACCGTAAACGAAACCGTCCCGGGCGACTGCTTCGTTGAATTTCAGGTTGAGATTCTTATTGGGCGGCCAGGCTTCCGCCGGAACGCCGTCGGTGACGGATGCCGGATCCAGTGCCACGCACTGTCCGTCGTATCCGGTGCCGATGAAGATGAGACCTTCTGTGAAAATCGGCTGAGCGGCATTGACGTGATACATGTTGGTGAACGGGTAATGCCACTGAGGCTGACCGGACCGGGGATTCAGGGCCGTCAGCCCGTCCCCGTGAAACGCCAGAAGGATCACTCGGCCGCCGACACGTTCCAGCCGGGGACTGGAGTAGCCGGCCGGATGCGGTTCGCTGCGCCACACGATCGATCCGTCATCCACCGAAAACGCCGCCGTGCCGGACTGACCGCCGGTGATCACGATGACCGTGTCTCCATACAGAAGGGGCGATCCGGAATATCCCCACATGGGCATGACTCCGTCAGCCGTTTCTGTGATGTTCTGCTGCCACAGCAGCCGTCCGGTCTGCGGATTCAGACAGGTGAGCAGTCCGGTGGCGCCCAGAGCGAACAGGCGGGTGTCCGTGACAGTGGGAGTGGCCCGCGGGCCGATGCCGCCCATGGCCGTTTCATACCGTGCCGAAGACGCATGAATCCACAGTTCGTGTCCGGTATCGGCGTGGTAACACACAATGCATTCCTGGTCACCTCGTTGTTCCTGAGTGAACACACGTGGTCCGACGACCGCGAAAGACGACCAGGCGTCTCCGACAGGACGCCGCCACAGAAGCTGCGGCGGGTGGTGTGTCCAGTCCCGATCGATCATTGGTTCGGAGATCACACGGCTTCCGTCGCGGCCGCAGTAGCGAGGCCAGTCGGCGGCCGTTACACGGACCGGTTCATCGGCCGGGAATCCGGTGGGACCGTCCGGCGGTAAAAACTCCTGCAGCCGCTCCGGCGATGAACTCTGCCAGCGCCACACCGGTTTCGGAATCATCGCGCCATTGAAGTCGATGCGGCGAATCAGACCGATGCCGGCCGCGGCACTGATCGTCGCGGCAGCCAGAAGAACCGTCACGCGCTGCCGAAGCGGAACACCGGACATCAGCAGCCACCACACCACCACGGCGACCAGCGAGACTCCGACCGTCCGGTACAGAAAAATCACGCGAAATGTTTCGTCCGGAGCCAGACTGTTGGCGGCGGCCAGACTGACGGCGATTGCGGTGCCCAGTACGAGTCCCGATTTCCAGCGGAAGCGGACCGAAGAACAGTGTTCATTCCCGGCCGGACGGTCCGGGCCGGTGGCAGGAGCATCCTGCGGCGGCGATTCCGGGGCTTCGGGCGTGTCAGCGTCGGTCACGTGGAGCTGTCCGGGAAAAGAAAGGAGAGCAAAAACAAGGTTCGTCCGAACCGCTTTCTCAGAGTCCCGGCGATTCCGGTTCAGTCCAGGAACCGCTGACGTTCTTCCGGGCTCGGTACACGGCAGGATTCGTGTCGGCCGAAAACCCGGTATCTGACCGCGGCCACCAGCCGGTACCCCAGATCGCGCAGAGGAGCCGGAATCAGCCACAGGATGGCGGCAGCTGCACTGAGCGGACCTCCAAGATCTCTGAGAATCCGGACGACAGCACCGGAACGGTAATAAAGACGTCCGCTGCGCCAGTAAGCCAGAGTGCTCAGGTCAGAACGCACGTCCGACGGCACCAGCCGGGCAGCCGTCGTTCCCTGCAGCGGAGCGAACGTCAGCTTCCCGGCAGGATCATGCTTCAGGAGAAAATCGACGGTCCGATTGCAGAAGCCGCAGACCCCGTCGAACAGCACGATCCGCTGCGGCAGGGACGCGGCGGTCGATTCGGCAGTGGAGGACGCGTGTTCGGACAGTGTGCCGGAATCAGGCATCCGGGAATCTCACACGGCAACAGGAACATTCCGGGCAATTCGAAGGCGGCCGAGGCACGCCTGATCCTATTATCCGGGATCGGTGTGTTGTGTGTCGAGTGGGAATCCGCTGCACGCGCCGGCTCGCATTCAGGTTTTTCGATCGGCAACGGAGGCAACTGCCGCGGACCGTGTCGAATCCGGTGAGCGGGGATGACGTACCCCCATTTTCTGTACCAGGGGTTATGAGAGTGCCGGTTGGGGCAGGGATTCCGCGAAAAACAGCCTGCAGTACGAAAAATCATCCTACATGCCCGCACCTGGCGTCTCAACGAAACCACGTGCCGCAGCCGGCAACCGTTCAGGGCGGAACCGTTTCATCCGCGGCAGACACCGCCTTTCCGTCCGGCTCTGCAGAACCTCCTGTTTCGAAACCGTCCCCTTCCGTTTCACCGATATGATAGATGAAGATGGAATACCCGATCCTGGCAACAGGCTCCATCTGCTGAAACGGGACGATGTGCGCCGAGATGGCCCCGAACAGTCGGTACCCCATCAGATGATTCACGCTGATCGCATACCAGCCCGGCGGCAGACGTCGCGCGCCTTCTTCCCCGTCGGATTCATCAGACACGGGAAATCCTTCGCTTTCGATCCCGGCGGATTTCAGCGGCACGAAGGTCGTCAGTACCGTATACAAAGGCTTCACGTCCGGATGATCGTCCAGCCAGGCCTTCAGCCGCAGCAGATCCTGCCCCCAGTCGATGTTGCCATCCAGCAGGTGGTACCGGCCGCCCTCCGGTCCTCCCACCGCATAATTGAAATACGACATCGAATACGGGAAGACGGACAGGCTGCTGACCACCCCGGCACCCAGCAGTCCCGCCACAGTCACCGACAGCAGTCGGCTGCGCTCACGGAAAGCGATCGCAGCACGCGATGCAAAGATGTACACGAACGGAAATGCCGGCAGCACATAGCGAAGGTACCGATTGAAACCGGTCTGAGAACTCACCAGAACGAACACCGCCAGCCCCGGCACGATGATCAGCATCTCGTTGCGCCATCCGGCACGGTACTTCCGACGGACTGTGAACAGGCACGCGGCCAGAGCCGTCATCGCCAGAAATCCGACGGGAGTCTTCACCGCAAAGGCATACAGGTAGTAGTACCACCAGCCGCCCTTTTTGTGTTCGCCGCGCAGGTACGACGGCTTGCCGCGTTCGAAGTCGTACTTCTGCACGTCGATGCCCCGCAGCCAGTTGGCCGGCACCGGGACGGGAATGCGCCCCAGCCAGGTGTCCTGGAACCGATTCCCGCCCTGGTCGTGAGCCCCGTCGCCCCCCAGAGTTTCAGAGATGAACGTGAAGTCCTTCAGCGGCAGCCCCGTTTCTTCGAAGACATAGCCCAGATTCAGCAGATACAGCGCCAGAGCGGGAATGCAGCACAACTGCCGAAACGGCGGAACGGCTGCACCGGACAGCCCGGGAGCGAATCGCCACACGCCCCACAGCAGCGGCCACAGCCCGAACAGGATGACCCAGGTGGTTTTGGTCAGTTCCGCCAGACCAAGCGTGATTCCGGCGATCGCCGCATTCCTCCAGGATGGCCGCTGAAGCCATTTCCAGAATCGCCAGGCCGCCAGAATCCCGAACGTCGCCGATCCCATATCAGGAGTGATGGACGCTCCCCACGCCAGCAGGCTGGGGCAGAAACACCACAGCACCGCAACAACGATTCCCGCACTGCGTCCGAACAGTTCGGTACTCCAGCGGTAACACACCCACATTCCCAGCAGCGACACGGGAACGACGGCCCATCGTGCCAGGGTGCAGTACCAGAACGCCTGCATCCCGTTGGCTTCATGAAACGCACTCCCGATGGAAAATTCGGCGCGACTGAACGGTGTATCAGAAAACTGCGTCCAGTCCGTTTTCGGCCGCGTGATCAGCAGCGGCAGCGCGGCCCACATGCGAATCAGAGGCGGGTTGACCCGATACAAAGTGAAGTTCCAGAATTTCCAGTGAGAATACCCGGACGCCAGATGAGCCGATTCATTCAGATTCGGTGCATTGCGCAGTCCCTGTTCGGCCAGCAGGGCGGAATGAACCAGCATGAGTGTCATCAGGATGACCGTGGGGAACCGGCCGGGCGGCATCGCCCTGTCCGTATTGTTTTGCTGACCCGCATTCACGAGACACCGCTTTCCATACAACCTGCTTTGTCCACGCGCACGCATGCCTCCGGAAAGGCACCCGCCTGGAGCCCGGCCCGGCATATTCCGTCCACAGCATGGAATGCCCGCGTCCGGTGCATCCGACCAGCGAACACTTTTCCGTACAACGACCGCTGTTTTCGGTCAAGTGTGCACGCGACGGTACCGGACTGCCGTATCGGCGTCGCTCCGTTCCCGGTTCCGGCCTGCCGAGTTTCCCGATGCGACCAGAAATCACAGCGGAAGGCCGAAAGGCCTCCGGTGAGTACACTCGCCCGCATAACAACCGGACGGCTGGCGCCGCTCCGCTGCCCTGCGCTGTCCCGCACCGCTGGTCCTGGTTCCGGCCGGCGGGCTGTCGTTCACCGCGCGACCACAGTGTTCGATGGTTCTGTCATGCTCGCCACCGCGCCGTCCGTGGTCAGCATGAACAGGATTGTTCACCGCACCCTCCCTCCAGGGCAATCCCGTTCACGACACAGGTGCTTCCCACAACAGACAGAAGCACAACGACAGATCGAGGCAAACTGTTCATTTGGACTCTTCGAGGATTTATGAGCGCCGGGTTGAAAAATGTGGTCCCGTATCGGGGCGGGGGTTCTCTGCAGCGGCTGTCGGTTTCAGTGGACGCGGGATGGCGGCCGAATCGTTTGGCTCGATCGCGGCAGGTCGTTCAGCGCGTGTGTTTCTGTTGTGTCACGAAACAGGCCGATTTCGTCAAAGGAGTGTCACGAAACGGCATGTTTTGGGTCACGGAGAAAATCACTGGTTGCACAGATGGAGCAGGTCCATTCTGATTCGGGCCGGCGACGGACGCGAATCTCCCGTTTTTTCTGCGAAATCTGTATGTCTGACAGGACTTCATCCGGTGATTCACCCTCGTCGTGCGCTGGAGGTCTCTGGTCGGTCTCGTTCGTCAGTTATCTGCTGATGAATCTGATGACCGTGATCAACGACAGCATGTTTCGCTGGTACATGGTGCCGATTGCCAAGTTTCGGGCGACCCGCGGCCTGCCGGCGGATGATATCCCGGGCCGTGAATCGCTCATGATGGGGCTGGGGCTGGGCTGTTTCATTTTGCCGTTCATCGTGTTTTCGCCGTGGGCCGGGTGGCTGGCGGAGCGATTCAGCAAGCGGCGTGTCACCATCGGACTGAAGGTGGCCGAAATCATCATTCTGGCTCTGGGAATCGTCGCCATCCTTCTGGGTGTTCTGCCGGCCATGTTTCTGGTGCTGTTTCTGATGGGGACGCAAAGTGCCCTGCTGACCACGACGAAATTCGGCATGATTCCGGAACTCGTGTCGCGCCAGCATCTGTCGGCAGCGAACGGGCTGGCGGGGCTGATCATGCTGATCGGCGTCATCACCGGAACCGTGGCCGGCAACCGACTGTACAGTCTGACGGCTCCGGACGGCACGACATCCATCTGGATATCGGCGGCTGCTCTGCTGGGGGTGGCGGTGACCGGTCTGCTGGCATCGTTTCCGATGGAACGGGTGCCGGCGAGCACGCCGCAGGCCGTGTTTCCCGCGAATGTGATTCGGTATTCGCTGCGCGATCTGAAGCTGGTGTTCCGCAACCGGGCGATTCGGCGCGTGACGTTCGGAATCGTGTTCTTCTGGTCTCTGGCATCGCTGTCTCAGGTGAACATCGACGCGTTCGTGATCCACGAACTGTCGATGGAGCAGCTTCAGGTCGGTCCGTTTCTGGCTGCCCTGTCGGTCGGCGTGGGGCTGGGCAGCGTACTGGCCGGCTGGTGGTCGGGCCGTCATGTGGAACTGGGCATGGTTCCTTTGGGGACTCTGACGATGATCGCGGCCAGCGTTCTGGCGTATTTCAGCAGCAGTTCGCAGGTTCTGTTCGCGGCGGCTCTGGTGCTGATCGGCGTGGGGGGCGGGCTGTTCAATGTGCCGCTGAATGCCTTCATTCAGGAACGCAGTCCGCCGGGGACGCTGGGCAGCATTCTGGCGGCCGGCAATCAGCTCATTGCCATCGGCATGGTTCTGGTGGCGATTCTGTTTCCGTTTTTGCGCACGCGGCTGCATCTGGCTCCCAGTGAGGTGTTCCTGCTTGCGGCGGTGTTCACCCTGCCGATTTTCGTTTACATCTGCTGTCTGATTCCGCAGGCCACGGTGCGGTTCGTGGCCTGGCTGATCAGTCGGACGGTGTACCGGGTGCGGACGTACGGAGTCGAGAACATTCCGGAACGGGGACCGGCTCTGCTGGTGTCGAATCAGGTCGGCTGGATCGACGGCATTCTCATTCTGCTGTCCGGGTCACGGCCGATTCGCATGATCGTCTGGGCGGATCATGTGGAAGGTCCGGTGATCGGTCGGCTGGCGAAACTGTTCGGGATCATCCCCGTGCGCCCGGAGGACGGTCCCCGGTCTGTCCTGAAGTCTCTGAAGACCGCTCAGGAAGCGCTGCGAAATGATGAACTGGTGTGTATCTTTGCCGAACAGCAGAAGGCTCCTGCCGGTCAGCTTCTGAAGTTCGAACGCAGCATTCTGAAAGTGCTTCGGGGCACGGACGCTCCGGTGATTCCCGTGTATTTCGATGAACTGTGGGGAAGCGTCTTTCGTTCGGGCGGAACCCACACAGGGCGCAGCAGTCGCCGATTCCGCCCGTATCCCGTTTCGATCAGCTTTGGCAAACCGATTTCCCGTGTGGACGACGTGCACGTTGTGCGTCAGGCCGTTCTGGAACTCAGCGCGGCATCCTTCGAACGCAGAAAGGAGCGCAGAATGATTCCGGCCGCTCGATTCATCCGGCAGTCGCGACGCGCCTGGGGGCGGACGAAATGCTCCGACTCCGGCGGGACGGAACTGACCGGCGGACGTCTGCTGACAGGTGCTCTGGCATTTCACCGTCTGCTGACGCGCGACATTCTGAAACCCGATGCCGACCATGTGGGCATTCTGCTGCCGCCATCGGTCGGAGCCACGCTGGTCAATGCGGCCCTCAGTCTGGCCGGGCGGGTGACCGTGAATCTGAATTACACGCTGTCAGAAGACGTGATGAATTTCTGCATTCGCAAAGCCGGTGTGAAACAGGTGCTGACCAGCCGCCGTTTTCTGGAACAGCGTCCGTATCGGCTGGATGCGGAGATTCTGTTCGTGGAAGACCTGAAGGAACGGATTTCCACGGTCGACCGCATCCGTGCTCTGCTGACAGCGCGGCTGATGCCCATGGGGCTGCTGGTGCGGCGGCTGAAACTGAACCGCATCTGCCCGGATGATGTGATGACCATCGTGTTCACATCGGGTTCCACCGGCGAACCCAAAGGCGTGATGCTGTCTCACAACAACATCGTGTCCAATCTGGATGCCGTCACCAGCATTTTCAATCTCACGGAAGAGGACACGATTCTGGGAGTCCTGCCGTTTTTTCATTCCTTCGGATTCACTGTCACGCTGTGGCTGGTGCTGTGTGCCGATCCGGCAGGCACGTACCACTACAACCCGCTGGAGGCGCGTGTGGTGGGAGAACTGGCCGAAAAGCACGGCGTGACGATCATCGCGGCAACGCCCACGTTTCTGCGCACGTATCTGAAACGCTGTACACCGGAGCAGTTCCGTACGCTGAATCTGACGATCGCCGGTGCCGAAAAACTGCCTCCCGAACTGCGTCAGGCGTGGAAAGAACGCTTCGGACACGAACCGATTGAAGGATACGGCACGACGGAACTGTCTCCGGTCGTGTCGTTCAACGTTCCCGACAGCCGCATGAGTCCTGGCGGACCGCGCGGCCAGGGCGTCAGACACGGCACGGTCGGTCGGGCCACACCGGGGACGATGGTGGCGGTGTTCCATCCTGAAACCGGTGAACAGCTGGGGCCGAATCAGGAAGGCCTGCTGAAGGTCAAAGGCCCCAATGTGATGCTGGGGTATCTGGATGAACCGGAGAAAACGGCCGAAGTCATTCAGGACGGCTGGTACAACACGGGCGACATTGCCCGCATTGACGAAGACGGGTTCATCGAAATCACGGGACGGCAGAGTCGTTTTTCGAAAATCGGCGGCGAGATGGTTCCGCACATCCGCATCGAGCAGGAACTGACACGGATTCTCGACGAAGACGACGATGATGAACCGGGCCTCGTGTGTGCCGTGACGGCAGTGCCCGATTCCCGCAAAGGGGAACGCATCGTCGTACTGCACCGGCCGACCCGGGTTCCCATCCCCTGCGTGATCGAGAAACTGAAGGAATCCGGACTGCCCAATCTGTGGATTCCTTCCCGCGACAGTTTTCGTGAGGTGGACGAACTTCCGGTTCTGGGTACGGGAAAACTCGATCTGAAAGCCGTCAAAGATCTGGCGATGCAGTGTTTCTGCGGCCAGGGCAGCACGGACAGCCAGAACAGCAGAGACCGGGCGTCCGATTCGTGCCGAAAATGAGACGGCCGGAAAGAAGCACCGGTTCGGAACGGTGTCTGTCCTTTTCGACCGGTCAGTCCTGACCGGCCTGGGACGGGACGGGATCGATTCCGGGGACCGGATAGCATCGGGCGAAGTCCGCGATGTCCTGCCGCAGACGCTGCAGGTGATCGGTGTCGTCGGCGTGCTGCAGAGCATCCAGAATCCAGGATCCCACCCGTTTCATTTCGTCGGCTTTCATGCCGCGTGTGGTCAGAGCGGCCGTGCCGATGCGAATGCCGCTGGGATCCAGAGGTTTTCGCTGATCGAACGGGATCATGTTTTTGTTCACCGTGATGCCGGCCTGGTCCAGAGCCGTTTCCGCGATGCGGCCGGTCAGGCCAATGGACGTGACATCGCAGAGCATCAGATGGTTGTCGGTTCCTCCGGACGCCAGCTGCAGTCCGCCGGACTGCAGCACGTCGGCCAGCATCCTGGCGTTCTCCACGATCTGCCGCGCGTATTCTCGAAAGGCCGGCTGAGCGGCTTCGGCGAAACAGACTGCTTTGGCGGCCACGATGTGCATGAGCGGGCCGCCCTGCATGCCGGGAAAGACGGTCCGGTCCAGATCGCGGGCCCGGTCCTGGCGGCAGAGAACGAATCCGGAGCGCGGGCCCCGCAGAGTTTTGTGTGATGTGGATGTCACGAAGTCGGCCACCGGGACCGGACTGTTGTGGATGCCGGCTGCGACCAGTCCTGCGTAATGGGCCATGTCGACCATCAGCAGCGCGTCGTTATCGCGGGCGATGTCCGCGAATTTCGCGTGGTCGATTTCCCGGGGATAGGCGCTGGCTCCGGCAACGATCAGCCGCGGCCGATGTTCGCGGGCCAGAGCCGCCACCTGGTCGAAATCGATGCGGTGATCGTCGGGACGCACTCCGTAGTGAACGGCCCGATACAGTCTGCCGCTGAAATTCAGGTGCATGCCGTGTGTCAGATGACCGCCGTGTGCCAGGTCCAGGGCGAGAATCGTGTCGCCCGGCTGCAGGACCGTCAGATACACGGCCATGTTGGCCTGAGATCCGGCATGCGGCTGCACGTTGGCGTGTTCGGCGTCGAACAGACTGCAGGCCCGCCGGCGGGCGAGATCTTCGATCGCATCGACGTGTTCGCAGCCGCCGTAGTAGCGGCGCCCCGGATAGCCTTCGGCATATTTGTTGGTCAGAACCGTCCCGGCCGCTTCCATGACGGCGGCACTCGTGTAGTTTTCGGAGGCGATCAGTTCCAGACCGTCCGTCTGACGGCGCTGTTCCAGGCAGATGGATTCCCAGACGGCCGGATCGGCCGATTCAAGTACGGACATCGCAGGCGTTCACAAAACCATGTCAGGAAAACGGCAGGACGCAGCGCACCGGATGTGGAAAGGTGACCGCGTCCCGGGTCCGACCGATCCGCATCGCGCATCGGACCGGGAAAACGGAAATCGACAATTCGCGTCTCTTATAGCACCGGAGGGGGGGATTGCTACCGAATGGCAGACCGGCACGGTATCTTCGGGCGAATCCGATGTCCTCCTTTGTTTCACCGGAAATACGGATTCTGATGCCAGCGAAGTCCGGACCAACATCTGCATCTTCCCGCCGACCGGCTCATCTGCAGAGTTCGCTGCCGCTGAGCGGCGAATGTGTGGCATTCACGGGGACGCTGGCTTCCATGACGCATCGCCAGGCGGCGGAATTCGTGGAACAGTACGGCGGCCGCTGTGTGCAGTCGGTGTCTCGTGTCGTTTCGATGCTGGTGGTCGGCGAAGAAGGATGGCCCCTGGAAGACGACGGCCGGGCTTCACAGAAGCTGCTGGCTGCCAGTCAGCTGATTGCCGACGGAGCGGAACTGCGCATCGTGACCGAATCGGACTGGCTGCACCTGATCGGACTGAACGAACAGCGCGATGAGATTCGCCGCGCCCATACGCCCGCCATGCTCAGCCGTCTGCTGAACGTCCCGGTCAGCCTCATTCGGCGCTGGGAACGCATCGGCCTGATCCGGCCGGTGCGGCGGGTGTGCCGTCTGCCGTATTTCGATTATCGGGAAGTGTCGGCCGCTCGCAGTCTGGTGCGACTGATCGATCAGGGAGTCCGGCCGGCCACGATCGAAGCCAGTCTGTCTCGTTTCAGTCACGATCTGGATCGAACGGAACGAACCCTGTCTCAGCTCAATCTGCTCGTGCAGGACAATCAGGTCATCGTGCGCGATCAGCATGGAGTGATGAATCCGCGAACCGGGCAGCGGCTGCTGGATTTCGGCGATGCCCCCGACCTGACGATCCGCCGCGAACCCGACGCGGATGTGGCGGCATCGAACGGGCCCGCACGGAACGAGGAATCGGATACACCGGCGACGATTTCGTTCGCGGAAGCCAGTCTGCGGCTGCGGGACCGCAACATGGAAGAATGGACGGCTGACGAATGGTTCCACGAAGGATGCCGCCTGGCGGATGAGTCCGAGTTCGAATCGGCCATCAATGCGTTTCGGAACAGTCTGAGTATTCTGGGGACGGAATGGTCGGCCCGCCGACACGCGCCGCATCCGGTCGACGGAAATCCCGATCCGGCGGATGTGAATTTCCACCTGGCAGATGCCCTGTACCGGTCCGGAAAGACGGACGCGGCCATCGAACGGTATCACAGCGCCATCGAATTCGCTCCGGATTACATCGAGGCCTGGACGCAGATGGGATGTCTGCTGTCAGAAACCGGTGCGGTGGAAGCGGCCGAAGAAGCCTTTCAGACGGCCATCGCCATTCACAGTGCGAATCCCGATGCACTGCTGCACTATGCTCAGCTTCTGGACGAAATGGGACGTTCGGAAGAAGCCTGTGAATACTGGCGGGAATATCTGAGTCATGATTCGCGAGGTCCCTGGGCGGAACATGCCCGGCGGCGTCTGCAGGAAGGATCCGGAATTTTTCTGTAGCACAGGTCGCTGCGGATGCGGCAGCGGGCGGACGACCGGACATCGGCCTACCAGCGTCCGGCCCGCCGTTCGCGGGACGGCAGGATTTCCAGACAGGTCGTCCACCAGCCGGTCAGAATCGTTTCGATGAATTCGTCCGGCAGCGATTCCTGACGCATCTGTTCGGCCAGTTGACGAAAATCGTACGACACAGGGACGAAATCGACGGACCAGGCCGGTCTGCCGGACATGCGGTCGCTTCGGTCGGCGTCCGGACCGGTTCGCAGCATCGCGTACCAGACATTCGTTTTTCCGTCGTTTTCCGGGCGTCCCAGCACACCGGCGTTCACGTAACACCGTCCGCCGGAAAGACGCCGCATCCAGTGGATTCCCGAATGCGTGCCGGCGATGATGTCGGTGTCCGCCTGGCGGCACAGGCGTTCCAGGAATGCCGTACTCGTGGTCGATTCCCAGAGGAATTCGTTGGTGCGGCGGGGGCTTCCGTGGCACAGCAGAATCCGAAGCCCGTCGACGGACAGACGGATTTCCCGGGGAAGCTGTCGGAGCCACCGTTTTCCGGCATCACTGGTTCGGGCGAGCGTGTAGTCGTAACTGATCTGAGCGAAATGGTTGTCGCGGGGATCCGTATAACCGCACTGGCAGTCGTCGCGTTCGTTCCCGATGCTGTCGTCGTAGTTTCCCTGAACACAGGCGATGTCGTGTTCGTGCAGCAGAGGAAACACGCGGTCCGGGTGCGGACCGAATGCTCCCAGATCTCCCAGACAGTACATGGCGTCGGCTCCACGCTGCCGGGCATCGCGGATCGCTTCTGTCAGGGCCAGGGCGTTGCTGTAGATTCCACCGAACAGAGCCAGCTTCATGAGCTGCGTGCCTCCACCGTCGGCGATTTCATCCATGTGGTATTGGTGCAGATCGTTCCGTACTGCCAGCACGTCCAGCAGGCTCCGTGTTTCATTTCGAACGGCTGCATGCTGTCGGACAGATCGGATCCCATGCGGGCATCCGGCGATTCGATCAGGATCGGACAGACGAACACGCCGCGACTGGTCACGATGCGGCTGTGATGACACAGAAGCTGATCCCGGTCGAAGCCGCGCATCATGTCCGGCGTCACCCGTTCGGTGACGCCGTACCCCTCCGTCCGCTGCTGTTCGGCTCCCAGTTTCAGACGCGGCAGAATCTTCAGCCTCGGTCGGTCGCAGCCGTGCTGTTTCAGAATGTCGCGAAAACGGCTCAGAATCGGGCCGGTCTGTCGATCGTCCCATGTCTGAGTCATGGTGATGATCGGCAGAAAACCGGCTCTGCACAGCCGGGACACACCCCGCATGGCCCGAACGAACGTGCCGTTCCCGCGGATCGGGTCATTGATGTCCGGGGACGGACCGTCGATCGATACCCGAAATTCCAGACTGTACCGGCTGTTCTGTTCGGCCCGACGCAGCCGGTCCAGCCAGTCGTCCTGAAGAACCGTTCCGTTGGTCAGGACGGTCGTCGGGCCGAAGTCCAGTGTGCGGATGAGCATCCGTGTCAGGTCCGGGTTCAGAAACGGTTCGCCTCCGGTGAAGTAGTACTCACGGACACCATATTCCAGGGATTCCCGAAGAGTGCGTTCCACCTGATCGTACGAAAGAAATTCGAAACTGTGATTCCGGGGACTGCAGCTGATGAAACAGTGGTGGCAGGTCAGATTGCATACGGTTCCGGCGACCTGAAACCACAGTTCGTCCAGAGACCGCAGTTCGATGTGCGGAGATGTTTCGGGAGTCGGCATCATGCATTCAGATCCTGTACGACTGCCGATGGACCGGACGTCTGCAGACTGTCGAACAGACAATCGATCTGGCTGAGGCCGTGGTGCAGCAGAAACCGGGAATCGCGTCCGTAGCTGGCGGCTCCCAGTGTGAAAAAGCCGGGTTCCGGATGACGCAGCAGATCGGCTCCGGACGCTTCCACTGCCAGACAGTCCCCGGTGGTCTGTCCGAGCAGACGGGCTGCCAGCGGCATGGTGCCTTCGGTGGCGTAGCAGCGGTGAATCTGCAGCTCCTGGAACGGTGCCGCATCCGGTCGGCTGCCTGCATTGGCCACGACCCGTTCGAATGTCCGCACCGATGTGTGTTCGCCGGGGCCTGCCAGGGTGACCTGGAATCCTTCATGGGACTTCCGAATCGCGTGGATTTCGTAACCGGGCAGCCACTGGACATCGGGGTCTCCGCGGAACACCAGATCGGCGGCTTCCCGGGTGAGTCGGCTGCGTTCGGACAGCGGGTCTTCCGGAACGATGGGAACGGGAGTCGATCCGGGACGCGTGATCCAGGTGACGGCCGCTCCGCCCGCCCGCAGGCGACAGGCCGACGTGGCCGCGGAATAGCCGCTGCCCACGACGAGAATCCGTCCGCGCGGCGGCCTGCGCGGAACTTCGGCAATCCGGTAATCCTCTGCCTTCAGACACGATCGTTCTCCGGGACAGGGAATGCCGCCCGGTCCGATGGGCCGCTGTCGCGTGACGAAACCGGTGCAGTCCAGAAGCAGATCGCATTCCAGAACGTCTTCGCCGGCCGGCGTTTCGGTCAGCAGGCGAAACGGAAGCCGTCCGCGTTCCGGACGACCGGGAAGATCCGATTTTCCACAGCCGCACCGCGCGGCTGCGGCCAGACGTGTGTGCGTGCGAATGCGGTCTGCGAGAAGAGGACCATCGGCCAGCGGCTGCAGGTAGCGATCGATGTAGTCGCTGCCGATGAGCAGCGAGTCCGGAGACGGCAGGTCGGCACCTGCGGCGGCAGCCGCCTGGCGACCGGCAGCGGTGCTGTTCATGTGGAACGGAGTGAACAGCGTGACCGTCTGCCACTGCCGGACGGCCTGAGCGATGGTTCCCTGTTCGAGGATGGTCACATCGTAACCATCCTGAAGGGCACGCAGTCCGGCGTGCAGACCCACGGGGCCTGCTCCGGCAATCACCAGACGCCGCTCTTCCGATCGTGTTCTGTCGGATCCTCGGTGAGCGACGGGCGTTCGTGTCGGATGCGTCATCGGTCGTCTCGACTGCGGATTCCGCCGGAAGTCCCGGCAGCGGTCCGGACGCGGAACTTCTGTTCCGGGGCTGGCAGGGCTGACAGTTCAGACGCTGCCGCTGTGGTTTTCTTACAGAAACGGATCTCCGCTGGGAAGCCGCAGACGCTTCCGGCAACCGGGATATTCCGGGGAAACGGCCGTTTTTCGCAGATTGGTGAGCCGGCATACGTGTTCGGAGCGAACGCTGTTTCTGAGCGGTTTCTGCTGTACAGCCTGCGTGTTTTTTCTGACCGGTACAATCGGGATTTTCGATGAAGGGACGGCCGGAGCGTGCCCGATAATGGAATCAGAGCCAAAAGAACAATCATCTGCAGCGGTTCCGCGACGGGGCCGGGGCTGCCGATGAAGAGTCACGGAAGGGGCGGCCGAATGAGGACTCGTTTGAAACTGTTCGTCGGCAGCGACGAACAGACGCCGGAGGAATCGACTCAGCAGGCCTCGGTCCCTCTGGCGGAATTTGCTCGCGTGATCGCCGATGCCGTTGAATGGAATCGCACCTGGCTGAAAGATTTCTCAGAAGAGCAGGTTGTGGTGTCGCAGGATCTGCATGAAATCATTCGACTGTACGATGAAATCCATCAGGTCCGCGCCTGACGGGGCGGGTGTCTGAGCGGAGTCAGGTGCAGCACGCGGTCGATTCGGCACGAATTTCGGGACACGGGACACGGGACACGGGACACGGGACACGGGATCGGCGAGCGGCCTGGGACCTGCACGATCGGGCTGCAGCGTGGGAAACTGCATGTGTCTTCTCGGGATGATGCACTGGCCATCTGGGAAGCGGCCGTTCGGGCGGTCGATTCGGAACGGCTTGTCCGCGACAGCATGCGGGTGACGGACGGCGTTCTGCAGATAGCGGAAGAACGGGTGCCGCTGACCGATGTGCGACACATCGAAGTGATCGGGGGCGGCAAGGCGGGCGCCGGGATGGCTCGCGGTGTGGAAGCCGTTCTGGCTGCACGCCCGCCGACGGTCACCTGTTCCGGCTGGGTCAACGTTCCCGATGACTGCGCGGAATCTCTGGATTGGATTCATCTGCATCCGGCGCGTCCGGCTTCCGTGAACGAACCGACCGAAGCCGGTGTTCGGGGCACAGAGGAAATCCTGCGCCGGGCTGCCGATCTGGGGCCGAAGGATCTCTGTCTGGTTCTGCTGTCCGGCGGCGGCAGTGCTCTGCTTCCGGCTCCCGTAGAAGGAGTCTCCCTGGATGACAAACGCCTGGTCACACGGCTGCTGGCGGCCGGGGGGGCATCGATCGGGGAACTGAACGCGGTCCGGGCCCGACTGTCGCGAATCAAGGCCGGTGGTCTGGCTCGGGCCTGCCGGGCCGGCCGCATCATCACGCTCATCATTTCCGATGTGATCGGAGACCCGCTGGATGTGATCGCGTCCGGGCCGACATTCGTATCAGAACGGCCCGAGGATGCTGCCTGCGCTCTGGAGATTCTGAAACGTTACGACACCGGAAAGATGTCCGTTCCGTCAGCGGTCGTGCAGGCCCTGCAGCGAAGGCCGTCGCGTTCTTCTGCTGCGGTGCCGGTGACGCATCATGTGATCGGCAGCAACGCCCGTGCCGTCGATGCTGCCGCCGCTCATGCGGCACAGCTCGGATACATCGTGGAATCACTGGGATCAGCCAACAAGGGACCGGCTGCAGATCTGGGACAGGCCCTTCTGCATCGACTGCAGCAGCGGCGGGATGAGCTGGGCCAGGAGGCTCCCTGGTGTCTGGTGGCCGGTGGAGAAACGACCGTGCGCGTCACGGATGCGTCCGGACGCGGAGGACGCAATCAGCATCTGGTCCTGGCGGCGATCGCGGCGATCCAGGATCCCGAACAGTGGCGGGGCATCACGCTGCTGTCGGCCGGAACGGACGGGGAGGACGGACCGACTCCGGCCGCCGGTGCCGTGGCCGATCGGGATCTGGTTCAGCGGATGCGGCAGAAAAAACTGGATCCGGCGGCCTTTCTGGAGGCTGCCGATTCCTGGTCGTTCTTTCATGCCCTGGACGGTCTGATCGTCACGGGGCCCACGCATACGAATGTCATGGACATTCAGGTCGGTCTGTGGATGCCGGGCGACACGGAAAAGGTCGAGGAGTCGGCGGCCTGATGTCTCAGGGAGCACTCGGCAGTTGTGCTCAGTCGTTCAGAACGTCTTCCAGAGTCGTTTTGAGGCGATCGAAGGCCGCGGTGATGCGATTGCGGATCCGGTCCGGCTGGGCGGAAAAGGCCTGCATCACCTGAGGGGTCAGTTGTTTTTCCACGCGTTCCAGAAGGGCCGCGGTTCGCTTCCAGACCTGGTCAGGATCCGGTTCCGGGCGTTCGAGTACAGCGACTTCCGCAGGCTGTTCTGAAGGAGGCGGGCTGGCTGCGCCGGAACGAAACGGGGCATAGTCTCCGGATTCCCGCGCCGCGGCCGTCAGTGTTTCCGGGGCGTTTTCGGCCGCCGACGGCAGTCCGGCACGGTCGCCCTGGCCGCTCGGAACAAACTCCGCCGGATCGACGACGGCCGTCAGCGGCGTGGTGGCGGTGTCCACGATCAGAGGAGCAGCCCATTCAGAATAGGTTTCTTCCGGTTCGGCCGTGAGATCTTCGCCGTGACGAGCCCGGCGCCAGGCGCGCATTTCAGCGACCGTGGCCGATGTTTCACTGGCCCAGGTGAGACATTCTTCGGCGTCGTCCCAGTTGAGAGCCACATAGAAGAAGGACCATTTGAGATTCGGAAAACGCTCATGAATCGCCCCGAATCGCATCCACACGCGGCGTCTCTGGTAGATCTGATCACCACTCAGTCCCACCAGTTGTCCGAAATCATGGTCGGTCCGTCCCCGAGCGTATTTTTCGGTCCAGCGGGATGCGCATTCTCCGACGATCCAGTTGCACTGGCTGACAGCGTCGCGGGCCTGAGCAATGAGCGATTCTTCAGATTCGGCCAAGATGATTTCTCCCGGTATCCGTTGGTCTCAGACAGGGGACCTGCAGGGTTCGCAGTTCAGAAGGCGGGCCATGCTATCGTCGGCCGTCACGGTGTTCTACCGGCCGCACGCGGAACGCGAAATTTGGTTCGGTCTGATCGACCGCGTCCAGCCAGACCGCCCGGACGGCATCGACGGACTGCCGAACGACGGGGGCCTGAGGGCGAATGTGGGCAGCCCGGAGGCCAGGGACTTCCCGGGGAAAGCCCGTTTTTGCCTTCAGCAGGCTGGATGAAACGCCGATATTCTCCCTAGAATCAATCGAATCGCACCAGATGCTGTGCCCCGCCCAGAATTCCTGGTTTTTCGGTGTCGGGCAGAACAGAGCGGTGCCTGCGGCCGCCACGGAACGTGGTGTGCCGGCATTTCGGGGCGCGGTAGCCAAGTGGCTAAGGCAACGGATTGCAAATCCGTCATTCGCGGGTTCGAATCCCGCCCGCGCCTCCTTCGACTCCGGTTTCTGCCGGAGTCGTTTTCGTTTTGGTGTCCGCGGAGCGGGAATTCACCGTGCCCTTCCCGACCCGCCACAGAACCGGCAGTCCACGGCGTTGCGTCCATTGCAGGTTGGACACCTCGTGCGAAAGCTTTGTTTGCCATTCCTGACTACGGTGCCGAGTCGGGAAGACGCAACAATTCGACTGTAGGTTCGGTAACTGAGGACGCCGCCGCCGCTGCAGCGGGGATTTGGACACGCTGTTTTTCCCCATCCTTTGCAGTGTGCGCAGGATTGATCGAGGAAACATTCTGCGGCCTGCGGGGTGTCGTCTCCGTGCACCATGGCCGGTGTTCGATCGAAATACGCAACTTTCACCAGGACTGTCGGGGGCGCCGAGGTTTCAGCGATCTGCTCCCAGGGAATGACCGGTGCTTCTGGTGAGCCCGTGAACCCAGGAAGATTCTCAGAGACGAACTCGATCGCGTTCGCAGCGGGAACACCTCCGGAAAGCGGCTGAAGGACCTGACCTGAGGGTACGTACCCAAATGTATTGACAGCCACGACGAGGCCGTCCTGACCAAGAAGAGGACCTCCACTGTTGCCGGGATTGAGTGCGACGTCGTAAATCAGAGTCGACTCAGATTCTGTGGGCAATGCAGAAATGCTGCCACGAGTTGCCGTCAGTCGCGTTTCACGAATGTTGGTCACTGCGGGAAAGCCCAGGGCCATGACTTCTAACCCGAGTCTGGGCTTTGCTGTTGTGAGTTTCAATGGGCGGACGTCCAGACCGTCGCATTCCAGAAGTGCCAGGTCATGCTCCTGTGAGATCGACACGATGTCCGCCCGAATGGGCCTGCGTTCGGCATGTGGGAAATGGACCTCAACTTCGTCTGCAGTGCCGAACGCCTGTTCCCAGACAACGTGGCGATTCGTGAGGATGTGTCGTTCACTGATAACGAAACCGGTCCCGCTTCCGCCGAATGTCGGAACTTTTGTGCGACTGGTGCGGTTGTCCTGTCGCTGTTCTTCTCCTTCCGGCTGTTCCATTCGATCAGGTCGTTCGGCATCCGGAACAACCAGCGGAACAATGGCCCATGCCCGTGGGCTCTCTTCGATCGGTGCCAGTTCACCGTACGCTGCTGCCATCTCTCTGAGATCCGTCAGATGCTTTCTGCGGACTGAGACCGTTCCCTGAACGGCTTCGCGCAGAGCACGGCGGATGTTGTGTTTGACGAACGGGTCATTCGGTGAAATCTCCCTCGCTTCTCGCCAGTAGCGGATGGCGCGAGAGACTTCCTTTTCCTTGAAATATGCCACAGCAAGGTTATTCATGGCGCCGTGGTGTCGCGGCGAACGGGTCAGGACGACTCGGAAATGCCTGATTGCCATTTCCGGATGACTGTGTGAGAACCTGAGAAAGCGTCCGGAATTGAACAGGCCGAGAAGATAGTCCGCAACGATCGCGTTCGGGTTGGTCCGCGATGCTTTCAGGAGCATCTTGTGCGCTCCTTCTTTGTCGTTATTTCTGAGCAGGCCGAGTGCATCACGGATCATCTGCTGGGCCTCCCGCGCGGCCTGCTCCCGCTTTTCCTCAGTAACCCATTGCCTTCCCAGCCGAACGAGGTTCTTTCGGGCGCGGTCTTCCCATTGTTTTCGTCGTTTTGAGAACTTTTTCTGATACGTTTCCGGGACGGAATGTGTGCGGAGAAAACGATCGTACAGCGCGTCTGCTTCCCGTGCTGTTGTCTGCTGGCGAGCCTGCCGATCCAGACCGTCAATTTCATCCAGGGTGGCGACCGGCAGATCGTCCGCCGATGAAACGGCCGGAAACACCGAAAAAAGGAAGAGCGAAACGGCGCCTGCCCATACAGTGTGTCGAGTCATGACTAAGTCCAGAACAAAAACAAACGACGTGCGGCAGATTCCTGGCAGCAGCGTCAGTCGATTTTTCCCAGACGGAAAAGTGCCGAATCCGAATCGAGCGGACTACCCATTTATGATACGGAAACTGTTGTTGGCGTCCAGAATCCGAGCGCTGTGCGTCCCCAAAACTTGGCGCTCATACGTTCTGAAGACTACGGAACATTGCAGGTGTGCGGGGTGTTTTCTGGAGGAAGGCGGGTGCACACAGCGCGCCACCGGAAGATCAGTTTGTAAGAAAAAATGGCGACAGTCGGCAGCCGCGACGACGCGATCGCCAGGTGGCTAAGGCAACGGATTGCAAATCCGTCATTCGCGGGTTCGAATCCCGCCCGCGCCTCCTGAAGGATCCTGGACTGGTCCAGGGTCCTTTTTTTCATTGACGCACGCCGCCGGCGGTTGGCATGCGGCGGTCGGCATGCGGCCGTGTCTGAGGGGACGGCCGATGCGACCGGTCAGGGGCTGCTGTCGGACGCAGACGGCTGCTGATGTCCCACCGGGACGATGTCGGTGGCGTCGGCACCATCGCTTTTTTGTTCTGCCATCTGCAGCCGTTCCTCGAGTTCGTCGGGGTCGGCAAACCGGTGGGCATCGGCAATGCGGATTCCGTTCGGTCGGTCGGTTTCTTTGCGACGGCGGCGGAACAGAGACAGTTTCGCTCCTGCGAACTGCGTGCCTTCGTAGATGGATCCCCGCTGCCAGGGACCGGCTCCAAAGAACCAGCTTTCTTTGGCGTCGCTTTTCGCCACGGCCGTGCCGGACTGCCACACGGGGTGGCCGGATTCGCGATGGTAGGCGAAGCAGACGACCTTGGCTGTCGACATGGTGCCGTTGCGCTTCCCCACCGAGATTTCCGGAATCGAAGGTAAGGCCGCCGTACTGGAAATCAGGGACGCGGCTGCACCCAGAGCATTGCTGGCCGGAATTCCATAGGTGACTTCAACGGCGTCGGTTCCCAGCGCCCCCACACGGGCTTCCACGATGTAGTCGGCTTCGTCGGGAACGGATTTCAGAAGACAGCCGGCGGTGATGAGTTTCTGACGCAGGGCACTGATGATGTAACTGGAATTGACGTATCCGGTCCCCTTGACCGGCTCGATATACGTGGCGTCCAGATAGACCGTCTCACCACTCAAAACAGACAGATCGATGCGGTCGATGGAACGATCCACAGCATCCGAAAGCAACAGCTGTTCCGTGCCGGATCGCTGCTGAGTGGTGCCGCAGCCGGGAAAAACCAGCAGCAGAGCCAGCAGCAGAACTCGTCGCATGAACATTCGGTGTGCCCGCACTGCGATGGAACCTTCACACAGTCGTCTTTCATGAAACCGCGGCAGTGTACGGAACACCGGCAGACACACTGCAGTCGAATTGCCGATTTCGCACGAACGAGCAGTCCTGATGGCCGGCCATGTGACGCCTGCCGGCAGAATCTGCCGGTGCCGGCTGAAGGCGATCTCGGAGACTACAGGCCGCGGCGTTTCAGTTCGGCCAGCACGTTCTGCACGATGACCGACACGTCCGCCGGGTTCGGTGTTGTGGCTGTCATATCCGGAGGGCAGCCGCCCACCGGCTGGTCGGTGAACCCGTGAGCGGCCAGGAGACACTGCAGTTCGTTGCTCAGCGTGGCCAGATCGGTCCGCTGTTCCGGGGACATCGGCTGACGCCCCTGCCCCATCCGGAACCCTCGAAGGCTCACGGCTGCCCGGAAGCCTTCCGGAAATTCGGCCGAATAAATCATGGCGTCGAACAGTCGCAGCAGGTCGTACTGAAGCTGCCGCGCAGTCGTCAGGTCGCCCTGGACGGTTGTGTCGTACAGTTTGCGCGTCAGTTCCGGAACGACTCCGGAACTCGCATTGGTGCCGCCGTCGCATCCGATGAGAATCATGGGCATCAGGGCGGCATCCCAGCCGGTGAGGAACGCGAAGTCCGGACGATTCGGGCGCACCGCCTGGATCATGCGGATCATATGTGGAATTTCTCCGGATGAATCCTTGATGGCCACGATGCGTTCGCATTCTTCCGACAGCCGCTGGACTGTGGGAACGTCGATGGGACTGGCGAACATGGGAATGTTGTACAAAGTCACGTCGATGGGAGTGTTGATGCCGATCTCGCGGAAGTACGCGTAAACGGATGCCGGAGACAGCCTGTAGTAGAAGGGAGCCACGATGGCCACGGCGCGGACACCGATCGACGCGTAATATTCGCACGCCCGCAGCGTTTCCCGAACGTTCGCTTCCGCGGCACCGGCCAGAATCGGCACACGTCCCCGGGCCTGATCCGCGATGATGGCCACGATCCGTCGACGTTCTTCCGGAGTGAATCGCGTGAATTCTCCCGTGGATCCGTTCGGATACAGGCCGTGTACGCCGCGTTCGATGAGCCAGTCCACGTAGCGGCGCAGTTCCCCTTCGTTGATGTCGCCGTCGGGGGTGTAGGGAACGAGATTGGGAGTGAAAATGCCCTGAAGACGACGGGAGTTCATGGTTCCGGATGTTCCTTGTCGTGACCCAGAAAAAAGACGGTTCCGCAGCACATGGTTCCCGCGGCCGGCAGGCAGACCCACCAGGGAACGCCGAACCCGATCGGCAGGTATCCCAGCAGCAGCGATCCGACGGCCGTCAGCAGTGCGTAGGGAAGCTGAGTGGCCACATGTTCCAGATGATCGCAGCCGGCAGCCGCGGAAGACAGAATGGTTGTATCGGAAATCGGTGAACAATGATCTCCGAAAATGGCGCCGGCCAGAAGAGCGCCTGCCGTGCCGGCAAACACGGGATCCGCCGTGGATGCCGCGCCGGCTCCTCCCAGCAGGTTCCACGCCAGCGGGATGATCATCGGTATCATGATGGCCATTGTGGCGAAAGAACTTCCAATGGCGAAGGAAATGGCGCCCGCAGAAAGAAAGGCGGCTGCCGGCAGAAGCTGGGGCTGCAGAGCGGTTCCCAGAAGGTCCATGATGTAACCGGCCGTGTCCAGCCGGTCGCCGCCGCACAGCGACGACACCGACCATGCGAGAACCAGAATGGCCATCGGTGTGGTCATGGAAGCCAGACCGTCCAGCCAGCTTCGGCTGCACTCTTCCAGCGTCAGTCGCGATGTCAGCCAGGCCAGAGCATAGGCCGCTGTCGATGCGACGAACGAAGCGATCAGCAGGATCTCATAGGCATCCGCCTGCCGGAGGAATCCGGTGATGGTGATCAGGATCAGGCTGAAGACCGGCACGACAGCCAGCCAGACACTGCTGCCGCCGGCGACAGGTACGGACGCAGCGGAAGGATTCGCCGATGCCGTTTCCGACTGCAGCATGGGGCCGAAATCCCGTCCGCTGAAGGCGATCAGACCGGCGACGGGAATCAGCAGCAGCGGGTAGATGCGGTAGGGAATCGTGGACCAGAAGAAGGCTCCAGGATCCGTCGCGATGCCGGCCGCATCCAGTCCGGCGGCCGTCTGCTGAATCTCGAAGGCCGTCCAGGTGCTCACCGCCAGACCGGCAATCGGGGCCGCCGTGGAATCGAGCAGAAAGGCCAGCTTGGCCCGGGAAATGTTCAGCCGGTCCGTCAGCGGCCGCATGGCGCCTCCGATGAGCAGCATATTGGCATAATCGTCGAAGAAGACGAACAGCCCCATGATCCATGTGAGGACCATGCCGCGGCGCCGGGTGCGGGCGAACTGTGTGAGTCGGGAGATGACGGCCTGAGTGCCGCCGCTGTCCTGCATGAGACGCACCATCGATCCCAGCAGCGCCGTGAACAGCAGCACCGACGCGTGGTCGGAATCGGCAATCTGCCGCACGACTGTGGAACACAGATCGGCAATGCCTTTCGGCCACTGAAAGACGGGCAAAAAAACCAGGCAGCCGGACAGAGTGGCCAGAACAAGGGAGACGATCACATCGCGAAAAACGATTGCCAGCACGATGGCCAGAACGGGTGGCAGCAGCCGCGTCCAGCGGGGGCGCACCGTGATGAGAATGTGCGTGGTCTGATCGCCGATGCGGACGCTCAGTGCCGAACCGGCCGCCGTGATCCGATCGGCTTTCAGGGATTCTGCCGTCACTTCCAGAACGCCCCGGTCGAATCGGCCGCGGGCGTCAACGGGAGTCCACTGCGGCGATGTTCGTGATCGGACCTGAAGTCCCGAGACGACGGCCGGTTCCGAAAAGGATTCCAGCGGCTGTCCGGAAACACCGACTGCGCGGAATCGAAAGACGGCTGCGGAAGTACCGGCCGGAATGACGGTCGGACTGTCCAGAATGATGCGTACGGTCTCCGCGGCCGAATCGCTTTCAGCCAGATCTGCGGAAAGATCTGCGGAAACAGGCAGGGAGGCGACCGTCCACCAGATCAGAAGCAGACAGGTTCGCCGGAATCCGGTCATGGGGCTGTGGAAACAGAGGCTGTGCGGGAAAACGACCGGCCCGGATCGTAGCAGATTCTGCAGACCATTCGACCTGGACAATTCGCCGGCATGCGAATCGAACGGTTCCGTCGGGACCGGATACGGACTCATGACCGTCCGGACTGGATCCCGGGAAATCGCCGCGGCAGAATGCGGCCATGCAATCGGAATCCACTGAGCAGAATGGTGAAGACCGTCCGCGATGGAAATTCCCGTGGCTGGCCGCAGGCCTGGTTCTGCTGTTCGGCGGACTGGTCGGTCTGTACGGGTACCAGACCCGACTGCCGGACCACATCGTGATCGCCGGCGGTCCTCCGGACGGCCGTTACGATCAGCTGGCCCGCAGCCTGGCCGCTGAACTGCAGCGGACGCTGGGGATTTCGACGGAGGTGCGGTCCACCCGCGGTTCGCTGGAAAACCTGCGTCTTCTGGAATCGGGCGAAGCGGTCCTGGGCCTCTACCAGTCCGAAACCCGGGCTGTCCTGCAGCACATTCGTTCAGAACGAAAAACGGCTCGGTTCGTGGCCAATCTCTATCCGGAATACGTCATCCCCCTGGCACCTCCCGATCGACCGGTGGATCTGGCAACGGCGGACAGCCGGAAAATCGCCTGCAATGACTTTTTGTCGGGCGATCATGCCATGCTCACGCTGCTGCTGGAGCACATCGGTCGTGATCCGGACGAATGCCGAACGATTCCCTATCTCGAACTGCCGGCAGCGTTCGAAAACGGCACAGTCGATGCAGTGGTCATCAGTTGCGGTCTGGATGCTCCGGTGCTGCAGCACCTGCTGGTCGAAGGGAAGGCCCGGCTGCTCCCGATTCCCTTTCCCGATGCGTTCGAACAGAAGCACGCGGCGCTGACACGACAGGTCATTCCGGCCGGGTACTTCGCCGTGCGTCCGCATCCGATTCCGCAGCAGGAATTCCGCACCGTGTCGACTCAGGCCCGGCTGCTGGCATCGCCCACTGCTCCGGTGCGTCTTGTTGAAGCCGCCACACGCATCGTGCTGGATCCGGAATTTCAGCGACGGGTTCATCTGACGGAACTGAGCAAAGGCGGGACCGAGTACGCACGGGGACGGCCGGAATTTCCCATGCATGCCGGGGCATCGCACATTTACAGTCCGGAACTGCGTCCGCTGCTGAATCCGGACTTCGTGGAAGGCACGGAAGGCATCCGGTCGTTCCTGGTGTCCATCGTGGCGGCGATCTGGCTGACCCACCGCTGGTGGAAACGACGGCAGGTTCTCAGCCAGGAACATCGGCTGGACCGATACATTCGGGCTGTGCTGAAAATCGAAGAGGATCAGGTGGGCATCGACGGCAACCGGCCGGATGACGAACCGAAGCTTCAGGAACTGCTCGACCGCGTCACCCGCCTGCGTCAGGCCGCACTGTCGGAATTCAACGCTCATGAACTGAACGAAGATCAGGCGGTCGACTGCTTCGTGGAAATGTGTCACGCCCTGAGCGACAAGATCAGCGGCAAACTCACACGGCACTGCCTGCGTACGGCGCTGAACGATTTCGACGATGGTGCGGCGCATTCTGAGGACCACAGCGGCTCATGAAGGTCCCGGAACAGTTCTGGATCGATGTGGGAGGAACCTTCACGGACTGCATCGCCCTGCATCCGGATGGAACACTCACCCAGTTCAAAACACTCAGTTCCGGCTGCACCCGAGGAACGGCCGCCGAAGGAAGCAGCGGCCGTCTGCTGATCGATCCGAAACGCCGGGACGATCCGGACGGTTTCTGGAACGGGGCCGTGCTGAGGCTGCGGAGTGCTGCCGGAGATGTCACGGCCCGTACCACCGTGATCGGTTTCACGGCCCGTCTGGGATGTCTGAATCTGGCAGACGATCTGTGCGTGCAGCCGGGACAGACCTACGAACTGGATCCCGGCCTGCCGGCTCCTGTTCTGGGCATCCGCTGGCTGATGCGTCTGGATGCAGAGACCCCCGTCCCGGCCGTGCAGGTTCGTTTCGGAACAACCCGCGGAACCAACGCCCTGCTCACTCGAACCGGGTCCCGCACCGCACTGGTCACCACGCGCGGTTTCGCCGATGTGCCCCGAATCGGCAGCCAGGAACGGCCCCATCTGTTCGAACTGGATATCCGCCGGCCGCAGCCTCTGTTCGAAGCGGTCGCGGAAGTGGACGAACGCGTGGCTGCCGACGGTCAGATTCTGAAACCTCTGGATGAACAGCAGGCTGAGGCAGAACTGGCCCGCCTGCGGGATGCTGGGATCGAATCGGTCGCCATCTGCCTGCTGCATGCCTGGACAGAACCGGCACATGAGCAGCTGCTGAAGGACCTGTGCCGGAAACTGGGGTTTCAGGAAGTGAGCTGTTCGTCGGACGTGGCGCGGCAGATTCGTTTCGTACCGCGATGCGAAACCACGGTGCTGGATGCCTGGCTGAATCCGGTGCTGCGGTCGTACCTGGAGGAAATCCGTCGCCATCTGCCGGACAGCCGGATTCTTGTGATGACATCGGCCGGAGGCCTGGTGGATCAGACGCAGTTTCGCGGCAAAGATTCCGTCCTGTCGGGACCGGCCGGTGGAATCGTCGGCTTCTCACGAGCGGCCGCGGCAGCCGGATTTCAGAGAGCCATCGGTTTCGACATGGGCGGCACCAGCACGGATGTGGCGCGATTCGACGGCCGGTTCGAATACGAACAGGAAACCATGCGCGCCGGCGTCCGCGTGATGACTCCCGTGCTGGCAATCGAGACGGTGGCAGCCGGGGGAGGCAGCATCTGCGGTTTCGATGGGGGCCGTCTGTTCGCCGGTCCGGCCAGCGCCGGTGCGGATCCAGGTCCGGCCTGCTACGGATCGGGCGGTCCGCTGACCGTGACCGATCTGAATGTGTGGCTCGGCCGGGTGCTGCCGGACTGCTTTCCATTGGCGCTGGACACGGCTGCCGTGGAACGGCGTCTGAAGATGCTGCAGTCCGACATGGAGCAGGCAGGAGCGTGGCCGGACGGGATGACCCTGTCGTCTCTGGCCGAAGGACTCCTGCAGATCGCCAATGACAACATGGTGCGGGCGATCCGTCGCATTTCGGTGGCCCGCGGCTACGATCCGGCGGATTATGTGCTCGTCTGTTTCGGCGGGGCCGGCGGTCAGCATGCGTGTGCCGTGGCCCGGGCCCTGGGCATGCGCCGCGTGCTCCTGCATCCGCTGGCCGGAATTCTGAGTGCCTGGGGGATGGGACAGGCCGACATCCGCTGTCGGCGGACAGCCAGCGTGCTGCGGCCTCTGCATCCGGAGTCCCTGGAAGAACTGGATCGCACCATCGACCGGCTCATTGATGAAGGCCGACATCATGTGCTTCGTCAGGGGGTTGCCGAGAAGGATCTGGACACGTTCGTCGAACTGGAACTGCGGTACAGCGGCACGGAATCGACAGTCAGCGTTCCTCATGCGGATCCGGATACCGCCCGGGAAACATTCGAGCGGGAGTATCGGCGGCAGTTTGGTTACGTCCGTTCGCAGACTCCGATTGAAATCGCGGCTGTCAGTGTGGAAGTCGTGGGGCGGTCGTCCGAGGAGCGACAGGACTTTTCGCAGCCGGCCACCGGCGGCAGGGCAGAGCCTTCTTTCACGACCGCAGTGTTCGACGGTCAGCCGATGCAGACCGCCGTCTTCGAACGAACAGCCCTGCCCGCCGGTGAAACGATTTCCGGGCCCGCCATTCTGTACGAAGCCACGTCTGTGATCTGTGTGGAACCTGGCTGCTCAGCCCGCATTCTGGACAACGCCGGTGTGCTCATCACCGTCGACAGTCATGATTCCGTTTCGTCCGGAACGACATCGTCCGGTTCGACATCGTTCTGTCCGGGCGGGGATCGTCCGGATCCGGTGCGTCTGGAACTCATGAACGGTCAGTTCACATCGATCGCAGAACAGATGGGTGAAGCCCTGCGGCGAACGGCGGTGTCCACGAATGTCCGGGAGCGTCTGGATTACAGTTGTGCTCTGTTCGATGACCAGGGCCGACTGGTGGTGAACGCTCCGCACGTGCCGGTGCATCTGGGTGCCATGGGCGAAACTGTTCGATCTGTACGGCGCGATCACCCGCGCATGGAACCCGGCGACGTGTTCGTCACCAATGATCCATATCGTGGAGGATCGCATCTTCCGGACATCACCGTGGTCACGCCCGTATTCACCGGTCGGCCGATTCCGTCGTTTTTTGTGGCCAGCCGGGCGCATCATGCGGATATCGGCGGCATCGTGCCGGGCAGCATGCCGCCGTTTTCGACGAAACTTGCGGAAGAAGGAATCCGGATCGACAGCCGGCATCTGGTGGCCGGAGGCGTTTCGTGCGAGGATTCGTTGAGGCAACTGCTGGGCAGCGGCCCGTATCCGTCACGAAACATCAATGACAATCTGGCCGATCTGGCCGCTCAGGCCGCAGCGAATGCTCAGGGCGCCGCTCTGCTGCAGCGTCTGTGCGATGTTCATGGAGTGGACGCGGTTCTGGAGGATATGCGGGCTGTTCACCAGGCCGCGGAACGCCGCATGCGGCAGGCACTGAGCAGGCTGGATGACGGCGAACACGCCTTCGAAGATCGTCTCGATGACGGAACGGTCATTCGTGTCTCGATTCGCGTCTCAGGGGATCGCGCTGTCATCGATTTCAGCGGCACGGCCGATGTGCATCCCGGAAATCTGAATGCCAATCGGGCCATCACCACGGCGGCTGTGCTGTATTCCTTCCGCTGTCTCCTGGATGAAGATGTGCCGCTGAATGCCGGAGTCCTGGAGCCTCTGGACCTGATCATTCCTCCAGGACTGCTGAATCCGCCGGCCGGGGCGACTGCCGAACAGTCACCCGCCATGGTGGGCGGCAACGTGGAAACGTCGCAGCGTATTGTCGATGTTCTGCTGGGAGCGCTGGAGCTGGCGGCAGCCAGTCAGGGGACGATGAACAACCTGACGTTCGGCGATGAGACATTCGGATATTATGAAACGATCGGCGGTGGTGCCGGAGCGACTCCGTCGGCCCGTGGTGCCGACGCTGTCCATACGCACATGACCAACACCCGTCTGACGGATCCGGAGGTGCTGGAACACCGCTATCCGGTGCGTCTGAAACACTTTGGAATTCGTCACGGCAGCGGCGGACGGGGGCGATTTCGCGGAGGCGACGGAATCGTCCGTTCGCTGGAATTTCTGAAGGATCTGAACGTGTCCATGCTGTCTCAAAGACGCACGGTGGCTCCATGGGGACTTCGTGGAGGCGACTCAGGTCGATGCGGACGCAACACCCTGCAGCGGCGCGACGGCCGGATTTCCGACCTGGGGGGAAGCTTTTCCGTCGCGGTCCAGGCCGGTGACGTGCTGACGGTCGAAACGCCCGGCGGAGGCGCGTTCGGTCCGGAAGATGGTGATTCCGCTGCCGCTGCCGGAGCGAATCCTGCCGGGGATATGCCGTAGATTATCGGCAGGCGACAGGGAACATGTCCGGAACGCAGCTGGCGTGAAGCGAGCGGCCAGGCTGCCGGCGAGACGCAGAAGCGGGAGGATCGACGCCGTTCGATCCTCCCGGATCGTTCCGGCCGGAGCCGGAAAGCTTCAGGCCGGATGCAGGCCGGAGGTCACTGCTGCTGGCTGTCCGAATCGCCGGTGTCGTCGCCGGACGGCTGAGAATCGCCGGCTGATCCCGTCGGTTCGCCGGTGTCGTCGGACGGATCCTGTTCATCCAGTCGGATGACTTTGTAACCGCCGATCAGGTGGTAGTAGATGCCCAGGCCCAGGAAGCCGATCGCCATGGCGATCGGAATCATGGCCGTTCTGCGCAGAGTGCGTCGACTGCCGGTGTCGTAGGCCCGGGCCACGATCTGCGCGTCTTCTTCGAAGTGTTCCCGAATCTTTTCCAGCCGCTCCGCCGACGCCGATTCATCGTCGCCGGCAGCCTGCACCGCCAGCTCGCTGCGGCTGCGGATCTCTGCCTCACGGGTGGCTTCATCCTGATTCCGGATGGCCCTCCAGGTTTCCATGGCGATCTGTGTCAGTCCTGGAGGCAGCGAACGATAGCGATATCCCAGAAAAGAATCTTCCTCCCCTTCGTAATAGCGTTCGAAAGTTTCCGGAGCGGTGCCTTCCAGAGTCGCCACGGTCAGTTCGCTCTGCTGAGCCCCGATCATTGTGCCGCCGATCGTACCCACAGAAATCATCCCGGCCGCTCCCAGAGCACTCATGGCCACGGATCCGCTCTGCGGATAGCGTTCCCCGGCGACCGCCAGCATCGTGGGCCACAGAAACGCCTTGCCGAAACTGTACAGCGTGGCTGCTCCGAAAATCATGACGATGCTGTCCGTTTCCATGCTCAGCCACAGCAGGCCCATGACGGCGATGACCGAACTGATGAACAGCAGTCCGATGGGATTGACTCGATGCACAATCGGGCCGGCGAAGAACCGCAGCACGAACATCAGAGCGGACGTGTAGATGAGCACGATGACGGAATTGTCGACGAGGTTTTCCATGAGCCGGGTCTGCCAGGAATCGACTCCCAGTTCCATGTAACCGATCAGTGCGTGCAGGACGATCAGCACCAGAAACGGGATGGAAGCGAAACAACTGAACAGGACACCGAAGGAACTGCGGCCGCTGGCCGACACGGTCGGCGGGAATTCGCGGCCGATCACCAGCAGCGTGATGATGACCAGAATGATCGAATAGCCGCTCAGAGCGTACTGCCAGGGGATCTCGGTGATCCAGGCCGTGTTGTTCTGGAACGCGGCAGCCGTCAGTCCGCCGAGAATGAGTCCGCCGGGCCAGCCGGCATGCAGAATATTCAGGTAGTGCGTCTGGTTTTCCGGATAGAGCTGAGCGACCAGCGGGTTGATGACCGCTTCATAAAGCCCGTTGCAGATGGCGAACAGCAGCACGCTGATCTGCAGAAGTGTCACGACCCGTTCCGTGGCCTGTTCCTGTCCGAGCGATTCCACCCAGCCTTCATACAGGCCCGGCGCCATGAACATCATGACCGCACTGGCCATCTGCATGGCGACGGCGGCCAGCAGCAGCTTCTTGTACCCGAACCCTTCCACCAGGATTCCGCCGATGAAAATCACCAGGCCGAATCCCAGGAAGCCCAGTCCCATGATATTGCCGAACTGATCCTGTCCGATGTTCAGGCTGGTCGCCCAGGCCGGGGCAACGGCCCCGCGCGTGGCTGTCCCGGCTCCGGCTGCCACAAGTGTCAGAAAGCTGGCGATGAGCAGCGCGGTACGATCTTTCTTTGAATCCATGAATGGCTCCTGCCGTTGAGCGACAACGGATGACGATGATCAACAGAGATAAACAGCCGATGCGAATCGACAAGGACCGGACGCCGGGATTCCGGATCCGGCTGAATCCGCGCTGAACGAACACAGCACGCTGCGGACACATGTCACGAAGCATTTCCGGACCGGCAGGCGGGTCACCCTACCAGGCGAATTCGCGTTTTTCCACGG
Organism: Planctomycetaceae bacterium; assembly: GCA_015485495.1. GTDB lineage: Bacteria > Planctomycetota > Planctomycetia > Planctomycetales > Planctomycetaceae > S139-18. Next base: position 19,186 of record WFTL01000040.1, on the reverse strand, counting down.
AACCGGCATCCTCAGCCGCTGTAACTCACAAAGTCAGGGAGCCCGGATACAGACACCGGACGGGCAGACCGGATGGTGACTGTCGACCGTCCGATTCGTGTGCCGGAACTTCTGTGGTCTGGTGAAGGACTGGCAGAACGAATGATCGTGTCCGGATGGACAGTTCGGCAAAGAGTCGGTCAGTTTCGCTGATTCTGATAGACCTGGGTCAGGATTTCTTCGACTGAGCGGAATGTCTTTCCGGCGGCGCGGACGGCATCGATGCGGTTGCGCGCGTCCTGCGGGGTGTGTCCCACACTGACCAGAGCCTCGCAGGCATCCATGAACAGGTCTGTTGCCTCACCATCAGGGACATCGCCGGAAACCATCATGGCGAACTTGACCATTTTTCGTCTCAGCTTGGCCACGATGCGTTCGGCCACGGCCGGGCCGATTCCCGGCAGGGTGCTGAGCTGTTTCACGTCGCGTTCCTCAATCGCTTCGGCCACTTCCCGCACCGGGCGAATCATGGCCCGCAGCGCTTTGCGCACCCCCACGCCGTCGACCGAACAGAACAGTTCGAAGAATTCCTTCTCGGCATCGCTGGCAAATCCCACCATGCGGGGGACCAGGCGGCCTTTCTGGGGATTGCCTTCCAGATACTCGATGGTTCGAAGACTGACGTTTTCATTCAGTTTTGCCTGAAGCTGACGACGCACCAGATCCGGAAGCAGGACTTCATAGTCCATGCCGCCGATGCGCACCGTGGCGGCGGCGTCGCTGAGTGCCACAAGCTGTCCCGTAATGCGGGTGATCAAGATCGTGTATCCTCACCTGAGTGAACCAGAACGAAAACTGTCAGGCCGCACGGAAACGGACCATCAGTCTGCACGGGCGGTTCTTCGGGGCCGCGGAAGCGGCCCTCCGGCCGCTTCATGCGGCGAATCGTACGGAATGATAAAGACACAGGGCGACGGCGGAAGCGTCCGCCACATCGTTCGGTTCCGGAACCGTCGCCAGGTTCAGTTCGGCACGCACGGCATGCTGAATCTGCTCTTTGGGAGCCCGTCCGCTGCCTGTGAGCAGCCGTTTGACCTGTGTGGGCGAATAGTGGACGACCGGGATGGCCGTGTCGGCCAGAGTCGTCAGGATCGCTCCCCGCACGTGAGCCAGCAACAGGGTCGTTTTCAGATTGCGGGCATGGGCAAACACTTCTTCCATGGCGGCTGCGCCGGGGTGCAGGTCGCGGACCACTTCCCGGATGCCGGATGCGATTTCGTGCAGACGCTGTGGCAAAGCCTGCTTCGAACGGGTCCGGATGATGCCGCCTTCCAGCAGCACCGGACCGGCCGGGTGCCGTTCCACCAGCGCATAACCGGTGCGATTGAGCCCCGGATCGATTCCCAGATAGCGCGAATGCGTTTCCGGAGAGCTGAGGCCTGCAGGTTCTGCAAATGACATGGAGTCGTCCGCCGGTGAGGTTCACCCGATGGGGGCCGGATGGGGGTCAGTCGTCCGCTTCCGCTGTCTTCTTTGTCGGCTGCCGGAGGCGCAGAAGGACACTCGCATCCGCTGCGATGGCTTCTCCCCGTCCGACGGGACCGACCTGTTCTGCCGATTTCGCCTTCACATTGACCACAGATTCGCTCACTTCCAGCAGTTCTGCAAGCCGACGGCGGATCCGGGGCTTCCATCGGGTGAGCCGAGGCTGTTCGGCTGAAATCGTGCAGTCCAGGTTCTGAATGTCCCACGCCGGACAGATGGCGGATTCCAGGACATGTCGCAGCAGTGCCGCGGAATCCGCTCCCTTCCAGCGGGCGTCGGTGTTCGGAAACCATTCGCCGATGTCGCCCTGCCCTGCTGCGCCCAGCAGAGCATCGATGACCGCGTGCAGCAGCACATCGGCATCGCTGTGGCCGTCCAGCCCGAACGGGGCGTCGATTTCCACACCGCCCAGCCGCAGAACACCACCCGGCCGGGTGCGATGGACGTCACTTCCCTGACCGATGCGATAAACCGGCATTTTCTGCATCTGAACACGGTGCTCCTGAGAGAAGGGACGAATCAGGCGGCATGGACTGTGAACGTGCGGCAGACCGTCTGCGGTTCCGCAGTTTCTGACGTTGCCGCGCGTCCGCGTGCAGCTTAGCGTGCGGCGATGTCCCGGGCGGCTCCCGGACTGCGCCGATCGTTCGGCAGCATCGTGTCATACCTGACGACTGGCGTCCATGCGTATTCTGGGTGAACTTCTGAGCCTGCTGCTGCTGGTCGCCGTTCCGGGGTGCGCTCTGTTCACGGCCGATTCCCTGGTGCCATCCGATCCTGTCCGGAAAGCGGATCGTCCGGAAAGCGGTATTCGCCAGTCGGACGTTCCGACGCCTCCTGTCAAACGCATCGCCCGCCTCAAAGCGACTCACATCATTCGCCCCGCTCGTGACGAACGCATTCGCCGCCATGTCTGGTCGGATCTGTGCGAAATCGTCTTTCGGGAACCTCAGGAGCGGCAGCGGCTCAATGAAAACGGTTTCCGCGTGGGAGTCACGGGCAGCCCCTTCCCATGGGCTCTGTCCAGTCTGCTGACAGCCGCTGGCGACCGTTCTCGGAGCGCTTCTTCTGCCCCGCGGGACGGACGTCTGTATTTTTCGGCGTCGGGAGAAGCCGGATCGACCGTGGTCATTCCGGAAGGAGGCGAATCGATCATCGAAGTGCGGACCGGTACCGTCGCAGAAATCCCTCAGTCACAGACTCTGCCCGGGCTGCAGAATGCCGCACCGTCCGACCAGGTGCGGTGTCTGTTTCGCATCCGCACAGTGGACAGCGGCAGCGGCTGGGTGCGTTTTCAGTTCCTGCCGGAACTGCATTTCGGCCGTCCGGCCATGCGGCTGACTGTCCGGGAGGGCCGCCAGGAACTGCCCGTTCGTCAGAAGATCGTCCCTCTGTTCGATCAGCAGTTCGAAGTGAAACTGCACACGAAAGACGCCGTTATTCTGGGATACCATCCGGGATCGGACTGGACGTGGGGGCAGTTCTTTTTTCGCACCAGCCGGCTGACATCGGCAGATGAAGTTCTGCTGGTCCTGCAACTGAATGAGCTGGAACTGGTGGAGGGACGTCCGTCCGTCCAGGTGCGTTACAGCCGGTACTGAGCGAAATTGCGGCAGGAGGCCGAATCGGCCGGAGTCCCGTCAGATCGCCCGGCCAGGCGGCGGAAACAGCGCCCGGACCGCAGGCTCCGGCTGCTCCAGCATCATCTGTCGCAGCACGGAGGCCGTGCCGGGAGACATCTGCAGCCCGGAACGAAAATGTCCGGCCGCAACGAACAGGTTGTCCAGATGCTCCACCTGTCCCACGTACGGCAGGCCGTCGGCCGATGCCGGCCGCAGCCCGGCCCACTGCCGGACCGGTTCCGCATCCGCCAGTTCCGGAACCACGCTGATGGCGAATCGCAGCAGCTCTTCAACAGCCCGGCCGGTGGTTCGCCGGTCGAATCCCGCATCCTCTTCGGTGGACCCGACCAGAATGAGGCCATCGGGGCGAGGAACCAGATAACGTCGTCCGTGTTCCAGAACACATCGAAAAGGCAGCCGGTCGACCCGCAGTTGAACGACCTGGCCGCGGACCGGACGAACCGGCAGGTCGATTCCCAGACCATTCAGCAGCCGGCCGCTCCAGCAGCCGGCCGTCACACAGACCCGGGCGGCATCGAAACGACGCTGGTCGGCGGTCACCTGCACCCGACGACCGGCAGACTGCAGCGTCAGGTCCGAAGCTCCTTCGACAATACCGACTCCGGACATCCGGCAGGCCGTCAGCAGAGCCTTCAGATGCCGGGGATTGCGGACCTGGCGAAATTCGGGAAGCCACACGCCCTGCCGGTATTCGTCGGCCAGGGCCGGAACGTGCGTCTGCAGACCTGACCGGTCTTCCAGCACTTCATACTGAACGCCTTCGGTATCCCAGACGGCCGTCTGCTCCCGGAGCTGGTCCGTGGACAGACCCAGTTCCACCGCACCGCACTGGCGGAAGCCGTTGTCGATTCCGGTTTTCTCCAGGAGTCGTTCCGACAGGGCGCCCCATTCTTTGTTGCTGCGGCATCGCAGAAACCGTTCCACGGCTGCGCGGGAATTGTCGGCCGGATCTCCTTCAGCCGTCCCGGGGGGCAGCATTCCGGCACCGGCCCACGACGCTTCCTGGCCGATGGCCTGTCGATCGATGACCGTCACGGAAAGACCGTGTTCTGCGAGGTCCAGAGCGGTCGTCAGGCCAATGACTCCACCGCCGACAAGAAGGACATCAGGTTGAGAAGCAGGCATGGCGTCAGGCGGGAGATCTGCGGAACCGGACAGGATGGGAATTCACCACAGAGGAATTCACCGCAGTCCGGAACGGACGGACAGAAGAATCGAAGGTTTCGAGGAAGAAAAAAGGGGAAACCGGAAAGAACAGGCGGGAGGCATCAGGAATCGGCCGCCGATCGGTTATTCGGCGATGGCGTACAGCCATTCCTGCCGGCGACTGCGGCGGCCTTCGGCGACGCGCAGGTACAGCACTCCATCGGCCACCACAGGAGACGCGAAGGATTCCTGTCCCAGTTGATTGCGGGCGATGAGGCGGAAACGCTGAGGCGACGCCTGGAAGACGAACGTCGTTCCCTTTTCGTTCGATGCATAAATCGTGTCTCCCACCAGAAGGGGCGAAGCAGACACGGGTCCGGCCAGACGTTTTTTCCACATTTCCCGCCCGGAACGAACATCCCAGCAGTAAGCGACGCCGCTGTCGGCCAGAGCGTACACATGGCCGTCGTGGCAGAGCATCGACTGTTCGTAGCATTTGACGCGGTTGGACCACAGCACCCGCCCTGACCCGTCCGCCGCCACAGCGGCTGTTTCGGCATCGGGAAATCCGCCGCTGGCCACGACGATTCCATCGTCCCATACGCAGGTGCCGCAGGTGGCCATCGTCAGGCAGCGTGCCGTCCACAGGGGCTGCCCGGATGCCGGATCGTAGGCGGCGATCATGTGACCGCCGCTGATGACGAGCTGTTCCCGGCCTCCCAGCTCTGCCACGATGGGTGATGCCCAGTTGAGCGACTGAGGACGACGCTGCTGCCAGAGAACGCGGCCGGTTTTCACATCGAGGGCTTTCATCCAGGAGCTGGTATCGCATTCGGCCGTCACGATCAGGGTGTCTCCGTACACTGTGGGAGACGCCCCGTATCCGTATTCGTAGGCGCGCGGCGAAAACGGTCCGATGTTTTTCTTCCAGCGCACCTTCCCCTGAGCCGTGACGGCCGCGGCTTCGATCTGTCCGTGGTGACAGAACGTGGCGAAGAACAGACCGTCCGCCCAGGCCGGTGTGGACGACGCATGCGTGTTTTTGACGTGGATTTTGGGGAACCCTCCCTGGCTGATTCCCGCCAGCCAGAGCTGTTCGCCCGTGCTGCGGCGGTAGGCGACGAATCCCTGAGCCTGACTGCGTTCATCGGCTGTGGTGAGCACGATGAGGTCTCCGGCGATGACGGGAGTCGAGTGGCCACGTCCTGGTACCTGGGCCTTCCAGCGGACGTTTTGTGAGGCAGACCACTTTGTGGCCGCCTGCTCACCTTCCGGCGCCACGTTGTTGTGCAGCGGTCCTCTCCACTGAGTCCAGTCGGCGGCCCGGCTGCAGGCCGAAAATCCGAGCAGCACAGCCGCCGCGCATCGAATCCCGTCGCACGTGAGTATTCGCAAAGATCGCATGATGTCTGGTTCTCCGGTGGCCGGGATTCAGAACACGCGGTGTTCCTGACGGGCCTGCCGATGCGGAATGGCATGGATGCCGGATGGACGGCAGCGGAACGGCTCCCATCCGGACACGCCGGACCGCCAGGATTCCCGGCGGCCGGTCTGGAGTGATGGCCGCTGAATCTCCCGCGGGACCGAATTTGTCCTGGATTTGCAACAACCGCCAACGAATCGTACTTTGAAGTTGCCTCCGCAACAGCAGAAAGATACAAGGCCGGGATTCGGGGATTTGAAGCTGGCGAAACTCCGCAGGATCTGCCTGTTCCGGTATCATACAGCGACCGGAGCGGACAACTGTGTCTGCCGGATCAAAACTCGACGGATTTCTCCGTGTTTTCCGGACACGTCTGGTCGATCTGAACAATCAGAAGCGGTGTGTTTTTCCCGGTTTTCGGTCCGAACAGCACCTGCCATGACCGAGAACGCATCAGAACCAGGACAGGCGGTTCCGGATTTCGTTCGGCTTTGGCGTTCTTTCGCATACCAACAGGCTTGATTCATGTCGGCAGTTGATACCCCGTCCCCTCCTGCGGGCCGTCATCATGAAACGCTGGACACGGTTGTCGTTCGTTTTGCCGGAGACAGCGGCGACGGCATGCAGCTGGCCGGAACGCAGTTCACCAACGTGTCGGCCGCGTTCGGCAACGATGTGAGCACTCTGCCCGACTTTCCCGCGGAAATTCGGGCTCCCGCCGGCACAATTGCCGGCGTCAGCGGATTCCAGATCTGTTTTTCCAGCCACGACATCTACACTCCGGGCGACGAAGTCGACACGCTGGTCGCCATGAATCCCGCCGCCCTGAAGTCCAATCTGCAGGATCTGAAACGCGGCGGAACCCTCATCGTCAACGAAGACGCCTTCGAAAAGTCCAACCTGCAGAAGGCCGGATACGACAGCAACCCGCTGGAAGACGGGGAGGCTCTGGCCGGATACCGTGTGCATCGCGTGCCGATGACCCGGCTGACGCGTGATTCCGTGGAAGGGCTGGGGCTGTCTCAGCGGGAAGCCGATCGCTGCAAGAACTTCTTCGCACTGGGACTCGTGTACTGGCTGTACGACCGTGATCCCAAACCCACGGAAGAATGGGTGAAGGCGAAGTTTGCATCCAAGCCGGTCATCGCGGAAGCCAACCTGCGCGCCCTGAAAGGTGGTTCCAACTACGGATTTTCCACCGAATCGTTCACGGTGCACTACGAAGTGCCCCCGGCCCGTCTGGCTCCAGGAAAATACCGCAAGATCACCGGCAACGAAGCACTGGCCATGGGAATGGCGACTGCGGCGAAGGTGTCGGGACTGAATCTCGTGTTTTCCGGGTATCCCATCACTCCGGCCAGTGATGTGCTGCACGAACTGTCGCGGCTGAAGAATTTCGGCGTGACGACGTTTCAGGCAGAAGACGAGATCGCCGCCATGTCGGCCACCGTGGGAGCGGCTTTCGGCGGTGCTCTGGCGGTCACTGCCAGCAGCGGACCGGGCATCTGCCTGAAAGGCGAAGCCATGGGCCTGGGCATGATCACCGAACTGCCCATGGTGATCATCGATGTGCAGCGGGGCGGACCGAGTACGGGGCTGCCCACCAAGACCGAACAGTCGGATCTGCTTCTGGTCATGTTTGGCCGCAACGGAGAGTCTCCGCTGCCGGTGCTGGCAGCCGCCACGCCCGGCGACTGTTTCTGGACCATGCAGGAAGCCCTGCGGATTGCCGTGGAATTCATGACGCCGGTCGTGCTTCTGTCCGACGGGTACATCGCCAACGGGGCCGAACCGTGGCGGGTGCCGAAGGTGGACGATCTGCAGCCGATTCGGGTGGAACATCCGGTCGAACCCAATACCGAAGACGGATTCCGTCCCTACCTGCGTGATGAGCGCCTGGTGCGTCCCTGGGCGGTGCCCGGAACTCCCGGTCTGGAACATCGTGTGGGGGGACTGGAAAAGGCCGATATCACAGGGGACGTGGAATACAGTCCGGAAAACCACCAGCACATGTCCGATGTGCGACGCCGCAAGGTGGAAGGCATCGCCCGCTTCATCCCCGAACAGGAAGTGGACGGTCCGGAATCCGGCGATCTGCTGGTGGTGAGCTGGGGAGGCACCTTCGGAGCCGTTCGGACGGCTGTCCGGAAGTGTCAGGAAGCCGGTCTGTCTGTGGCCCATGCTCATGTCCGGTATCTGAATCCGTTTCCGGCCAATCTGGAAACGGTCCTGTCCCGGTACCGGCACGTGCTGATTCCGGAACTGAATCTGGGACAGCTTTCCTTCATCATTCGCAGCAGGTACCTGACCGACGTGATTTCTCTGAATAAAATTCAGGGGAAACCGTTCAAAGTCGGTGAAGTGGCGTCGAAGATCAAAGAGATTCTCAGCAACTGATAACCAAACAGGAGGTTGCGCCGGACCACCGGTTTCCGGTCTGATCGACGGAACCTCAGGAATGCCCATCATGTCCAGTCTTCTGCCGCAACTGACGGCCAAAGATTTCGCCAGTGACCAGGAAGTCCGCTGGTGTCCCCGCTGTGGCGACTATTCCATTCTGGCACAGATGAAAAAGGTGCTGCCGGAACTGGGGATCCCGCGGGAAAAGTTCTGCTTCGTTTCGGGCATCGGCTGTTCCAGCCGCTTTCCGTATTACATGAACACGTATGGCTTCCACGGAATTCACGGCCGCGCCCCGGCCGTGGCAACGGGGCTGAAACTGGCCAATCCGGATATGCAGGTGTGGGTGATCACCGGAGACGGCGATGCCCTGTCGATCGGCGGCAACCATCTGATGCACGCCATCCGCCGCAACATCGATCTGAACATCGTGCTGTTCAACAACCAGATCTACGGACTGACGAAGGGGCAGTATTCGCCAACCAGCCCGCGCGGTTCACGCACCAAGAGCACTCCGTACGGTTCTGTCGACAATCCACTGTGCCCGCTGTCCGTGGCCATCGGCTGCGAAGCGACGTTCGTGGCCCGGTCGGTCGATGTGGATATCCGGCACCTGGCCGGTGTCCTCACGCAGGCAGCGCACCACAAAGGCACGTCGTTCGTCGAGGTGTACCAGGACTGCAATGTGTTCAATTCGGGCGCCTTCCGCTACGCGTCGAAGAAAGGCGAAAAAGAAGACCACGTCGTCTATCTGGAAGACGGCAAACCGCTCATCTTCGGAAAAAATCGCGACAAAGGCGTTCGTCTGAACGCCTACGGACGTCCGGAAGTCGTGGAACTCAGTTCCGGCATTTCCGAAGATGATCTCCTGTTTCACGATTCGAAGGCCGAAGATCCGTCGCTCGCGTTTCTCCTGGCACGGATGCGCTACCCGGACTTCCCCGAACCGCTGGGTGTCCTGCGGAATGTGGAACGTCCGGTATACGACGAATCCGTCCGCCAGCAGGTCCAGGAAGCAACAGAACGCCTGGGAGAAGGCGATCTGGACGCTCTGTTCAACAGCGGCGACACCTGGATTGTCGAATAGCGATTGTCGAACAGCGATTGTCGAATAGCGATTGTCGAACAGCGATTGTCGAACAGCGATTGTCGAACAGCGATCGCCGAATCACCCGCGGGCCATCGAACAGAAGTCCCCTTCCGGCCGGTGAAGATCCTCTGATCAGCACCGGAACTGCGTTTGAAATGGCCCTCCGGAGTTCCCCGTCCGCAGAACCGTGCGGCAGGTTTTCCGTGTCAGTGCGGTGCTTCGCAGTACCGGATGACGATGGCCTGAGCGGTCGGACCGGCTCGCACCGTGAGACCGTCGCTGGTCAGTTCCCGTCCGGTTCGGCGAACCACGAAATCGGGATCATCCCAGTCTGTGATCTGGTAAATCCGTTCCGGATCCAGACCGCGCGGGTACAGTGTCTGCGACGGCAGGTCTGCATCGTCGCCACGGAAGGCCTGAATGAGTCCTTCGTGATGCTGCGGGTCATGGAACTGGAAGGCCAGCCACCGGCCCGGATCGAGACTCCAGTCGCTGAGCGGATAGAAGTCGGCGGCGAACAGATGCCGCACTTTCAGATAACGATCCAGGTGACGCCGCAGCGCAGCCACCGCCTGGGGATCTCGGAAATTCACAGGAAACGATGCGCAGGTTCCCATGCCGCTGCGCAGTGCGACGTCGTCGGTTGTGTACGCTCCCAGACCATGCAGAGGCAGCCACAGAGACAGACCGTATGTCATGGCCTGAACATTGCGGGGGAACGACGGATCGTCCCAGCAGTTGTCGCTCCGCCACAGAACCACGCAGCGCCGCATCATTTCGAAATCCAGGCGGCGACCGCCGGAGGCGCAGTTGTCCAGAAGAACAGCCGGATGCCGCTGCTGCAGTTCATCGAGGAACTTATACAGGCCGGTGATGTATCGGACTTCGGTCAGTCCCGGCTGGTTCGGATCGTCGTGCGCACTCCAGAAAAAAGCGGGCGGAGCATTGAAATCCTGCCGGTAGATCGACACGCCGGCCTGATCGATGATCCGGGAGATTCGGTTCAGAGCCCAGCGGCGCGCCGCGGAACTGCCCATGTCGAGCAGTCGAAATCCATCGCGTTCCAGATAACTCAGTCCGTCCGGCAGTTTCCCGGGGTGCAGAAGCCATTCCGGGTGGCTGCGGTCCAGCCAGGTTCCCGCCATGACGCGTTCCGGTTCGAACCACACCAGAAACTTCCAGCCGGCATCCTGCACGGCCCGTCCCAGCGGCGCCAGACCGTCCGGAAAACGCGCCGGATCCGCGTCCGGGTTTCCCTGGCCAAACGGAAACCCGCCGACCGTCCATCCGGCATCCAGCCAGAATGTGTCCACAGGAAGCTGAAGGTCGGACAGGATATCGACCAGTTCCGTCAGGTTTTTCTCCGTGGTGTCGTTGAATCCCACCAGTCCGTGCACACTGGCGGCCACCGGCATCCGTGCCACTGCTGAAGAACCGGCCGGTGTGGAAAGATGCTTCATCAGGCGGCGAAACCGATTCTGCCCGTCCATCCGCGTTCCGGAATAACTCATCAGCAGAACCGACGGCAGACGCACCCGGTCTCCCGCGGGCAGTTCGAATCGCGCTTCCTGCAGTCCGATCGTCACGCGGACCACCCCCGGGGCTGTTTCCGTGAACACGGCTTTCCAGCTTCCGGTCCATCCGACAGCCGCGATGAGTCCGCCTCCGTCGGCAGCCAGATGAAAATACGGCAGGACGCCGTCCGAAGACCGACCTCCGAACGGCACGAACGTGACCGGCTGTTCCGGCGCCAGAAGCGTCGACAACGGCTGAAAATCGGACGGCTTCGACTGCGATCCGCGATTCCAGTGAAGCGTCACCGGAGCGGCTGTCGGAAACCGCACCACGAAATCAGCAGACGGACATCCGTCATACTGAATCGCCGGCTTCCCTGCAGGAACAGCCAGTTCCACACGCCACTCGACGGCTCCCAGGTCGGGATCATCGTGTCGGCTGAAGCACATGCCGTCCACACGGGACGCGACCGGCATGCGCTTCAGATGCTCCATCTGATAGTCTTCCGACAGGATCAGCTCGGAACCTGACCAATCTGCACAGAAAGCCGGTGACAGCAGAAAGACGGCCAGCAGAACACCAGGTGTGAACACACGCGACATGAAACCTGCCTGAATGAATCCCGCGGGACCGGCAATCCGTGTGTGTCGCGAAACGGACGCGATCATGATGCCGGAGAATCGCCACCGTGGCGAAAGAGACAGAACAGACCGGTGGACGGGAAATCCGCCGGCGGGGCACAGCCGGTCGCAGACTGGTTCCAAATCAGTAATCCGCCCGGCCTGTCCCGATCAGCGACCTGATGATCACACACCGCTGTGCCGCTGTGCCAGTGAAAAGGGTCCGACAGCCAGTGAAGCTGTCGGACCCGTCTGAATTCACGAAGGAGGACCGGCGTCAGTTTTTCGGGCTGACGATGACCGTGTCGTTGTTGTCGCTGACAGCAGCCGCAATTCCGGCTGCCAGACCACCGGCCAGCAGCAGACCCCAGCCGCCACCGCCTCCCAGGCCGCCACCGCCTCCGCCTGCGAACATTCCGCCGCCTCCGTCACCGAAGAACGGGACCCCCAGGTCGTCATCGTCGCTGCCAGGAGCCGGGGCATCGCCGGCCAGGGGAGCGTCTTCGATCGGAGAACTCCCCTGAATGACTCCCAGTGAAGGCGGCTGCCGCCGTGAGGCGGACGCCAGCACCGCATCGGTCGGCTCACCATCTGCCGCTGCGATGCCTCCGGTCACATCCACGGCCACATAAGCGATCGCATCGGAACCGGCGACCAGCATGGAGTAAATCCCGGGCAGCAGATTGTGCTGTGTGAAGGAACCGTCCGGCTGGACTTCCGTGGTGGCCACCACTTCGTTGTCGATGATGAAATACACTTTCAGATCCGTCACCGGGACCGGCGATCCTGTTTCGGGATCCAGCAGCACGATATTGGCCGAATAGGACCCATCGCCGTCCAGCAGCGTCTGGTCATGTGCCAGAAAACTGCCCGTTGCCGACCCGCCGCCTCCGGATGTCGGGATCAAAGCCGTCTCATTCACCATCACGTCCGCTCGGGATGTCACCGGATCCACATGGATGCTGTTGATGAGTTCCGTGAGTCGGGCGTAGTCACGAACCGGAGCCAGAGCGGCGTCGAACTCAAGGTTCAGGCTGACGGGGATCGATGCATCGAAGGCCACCTCCGGAGAATCCGCAGAAACCACACGCAGACCGAACGACAGAGAACCGGCCGGTCCCCGGGCATTGACGGTGTACAGTCCCGGAACGATGCGCTCAAATCGGAACTGGCCGCCGGCATCGGACAGCGCTTCATACTGATCGCCGTCGGAAGACAGCAGGGTCACCGTTGTGTGACTGGCTGCCGTGAGGTCGCCGGTCACTTCGTCGATTCCTGAGACACGGCCTGCCAGGGAACCATCGTCGCTGAGCTGCACAGTGACCGCTTCCAGACGTGCATTGACCGAATCGGCTTCCGTCAGTATTGCCTCACGATCTTCACCGGCCACCGTCACGTCGGTCACTTTGTTCACCGCCGTGCTGACAGTGACATACATGGATCCGGCCGTCACCCCGACGCACATCACCAGGGCCAGAAGAGTCGGTGAAAGCATTCTCAGGATTCGCATCGCGTGCCTCGTCATCTGCCAGTCTGTAAAACGCGTTCTCGACAGCAAAAGCGGTGTGATCCACGTGCGCGACAGCCCACCGCAGATGCGCATTGTCAGTGGGAAACATCCCCATTGCAAACCCAAACCTCAAAATTCACACAATCTAACTGATCCACCCACTTTCTCAGAAAGTGGCTGGTCGGAGTGGCCATGAGAATCACGACATGGAATGTGAACGGAATCCGAGCGGCTTTGCGAAAAGGGTTCACTGACCATGTGTCCCGCATGAAGCCCGATGTCCTGATGCTGCAGGAAGTTCGGGCATTTCGCGAACAGCTTCCGGAGGGCTGGCCGGAGTCCGACGGCTGGCATGTTTTGTGGAATCCGGCTGTCCGCAAAGGGTATTCGGGGACCGCCATTCTGTCGCGTCATCCGGTTGAACTGTGTTCTGAAGCAATCGGTGGGCGAAAAGACGAAGAAGGTCGGATCATTGAAGCTCGTGTCTGCGGCCTGACGCTGGCCTGCGTCTACCTGCCCTCGGGGTCTTCGGGAGCACACCGTCAAAAGGTGAAAGACGCATGGATGCGGCGATTTCGCCGCTGGGCAGGCCAGCGGACGGGCGATCTTCCCTTCCTGTTCGGCGGCGATCTGAACATCGCGCACACCGAACGTGACATTTTCTATGCGAAATCCAACGAAAATACGTCCGGGTTTCTGCCTCACGAACGAGCGTGGTTCGGGCGTCTGTTGAAATCCGGATGGCACGATGTGGTGCGGGAACAGGCCGGGGATGTCGATGGTCCGTATTCCTGGTGGTCGAACCGCGGCCGGGCCCGGGAGCTGGATCGGGGATGGCGGATCGATTACCTGCTGGTCAATGCCGCTTTGCGACCGCGTGTGCAGGGAACGACCGTTCATCGGGAAGGCGGGCTGGAAGTCAGCGACCATGCTCCCGTTTCGGTCGATCTGGACTGGCCGATTGGGTGATCCGGCCGGCGACTGGTGGATTCCCAATGATCGCCGTGGACGCCGTGCCCGTCTGCCGGAACAGCATTTCCGATGCCGGGCTTTTCTGATACCGGTGTTTCAGCGCCGATTCTGACGGCGGATTCCGGATGACCGGCGTCCTTACTTCAGGGAATTCCGTGCCGGAGCGGACCATCGGGTGGCCGAGGGTGGCAGGGCCGGGGATGGTCTGGAATACTTCGCGCCGTGAGACGGGGCAGCAGGCGAACAGACGGTTGCAGCGCGGAAGAACAGGAAGACGAACGGCATGTTGTGGGATGTGGAAATTCGGCCGGCACCATCCGAACCGGATGTGGAAGCAGCGCGGGTTCTGGAGGAAGCCCGCCGCATGGGTGTCGACGGACTGAAGGAGATTCGTTCGTCCCGCGCGTTTCTGATCCAGGGAAAAATCGACCGAACGGCGATTGCCGAATCGGCTTCGGGTCTGCTGTGTGACGACGTCGTCGAAGACATGTCGATCACCGCTCTGCCGGCAGCCGACGATTCCGCCGACGACCGGTTGATTCACATTCTGTTCCATCCGGGCGTCACCGACAGCGTGGCGGACAACGCAGCGGCTGCTTTGCGGCGGACGGGGCTGGATGTGGAAGCCGTGGCAACGTGCCGCCGATACCGCATTGATGGTGCTCTGTCGGAAGGAGACCGCCGTCGTCTGATCACCCGCGTTCTGGCCAATGATGCCATTGAGCATGCGGTCCAGGGGCCTCTGGATCTGACCGATCTGTCGGTCGGCAGCGACTATGACTTCCATCTGAAAACGGTCGCCATCCGGGATATGGACGATGCCGCCCTCGAACGGCTCAGCAGCCAGGGCCAGCTTTATCTGAGTCTGGCGGAGATGCAGACGATTCAGAACCACTTCCGTCGGATCGATCGCGACCCGACGGATATCGAACTGGAAACGATTGCACAGACGTGGAGCGAACACTGTTCCCACAAAACGCTGGCCGGGCGGATTCATTACCGGGAAGAACAGGACGGCCGGATCGTTCGGGACCTGCACTTCAGCAACATGCTGAAGGAAACGATTTTCGCAGCCACCGAACGCATTCGGGAACGTCTGGGAGACGACGACTGGTGTGTCAGCGTGTTTCGCGACAATGCCGGTGTCGTGAAATTCGACGATCGTCAGAGCGTGTGTTTCAAGGTGGAAACTCACAACCATCCGTCGGCCATCGAGCCTTATGGCGGAGCCAACACGGGGCTGGGAGGCGTCATTCGGGACCCCATGGGCACCGGACTGGGTGCTCGGCCGGTGTGCAGCACGGATGTGTTCTGCTTCGCTCCCCCGGACTGTCCGGAAGACCGGCTGCCTCCGGGTGTTCTGCATCCCCGGGCGGTGATGCAGGGCGTTGTCGCCGGGGTGCGCGATTACGGCAACCGGATGGGGATTCCGACAGTCAATGGAGCCGTCTGCTTCGACGACCGCTATCTGGGCAATCCGCTGGTCTACTGCGGCAATGTGGCCATGATTCCGGCTGATAAGACGGAAGGCCGGATGCAGCCGGGAGACCTGATCGTGACGGTGGGAGGCCGCACGGGCCGTGACGGCATTCACGGGGCCACCTTTTCGTCAGCGGAACTGACTCAGGAAAGCGAATCGATCAGCGGCGGAGCGGTGCAGATCGGCAATCCGATCACCGAAAAGATGATGCTGGACGTTCTGCTGCAGGCCCGGGACCGCGGGCTGTACAGCGCCATCACCGACTGCGGTGCCGGCGGATTCAGCAGCGCCGTGGGAGAAATGGGGGAACACACCGGGGCCGAAGTCTGGCTGGACCGCTGCCCGCTGAAATACCCCGGTCTGTCCTACACCGAAATCTGGATTTCCGAAGCTCAGGAACGCATGGTCGTCGCGGTTCCCCCGGAACACCGCGACGCCTTCCTGCACCTGTGTGCATCGGAAGGTGTCGAAGCCACCGTGATCGGACAGTTCACCCGGACGGGGGAACTGGTTCTGAAATATGCCGACCACCAGGTGGGACGGCTGCCGATGGAATTCCTGCACGACGGCCGGCCGCCCATCGTGCGGGACGCCGTGTACCACGTGGCACCGGAAGCCCCCTGCCCGATTCCCGACCGGCCGCAGTGGGATGACGAGCTGCAGGCCATTCTGGGGTCGCTCAACGTGGCCAGCAAAGAATGGATCATTCGCCAGTACGACCACGAAGTCCAGGCAGGCAGCGTCATCAAACCACTGGTCGGCATTCACAGTGACGGTCCGTCCGATGCGGCCGTTGTGCGGCCGGACCTGACATCTGCCCGCGGTCTGGTGATTGCCTGCGGAATCAACCCGCATCTGGGGGATCTGGATCCCTGGTGGATGGCGGCCGCCGCCATCGATGAAGCCGTGCGCAACTGCGTGGCGGTGGGAGCCGACCCGGATCGCATCGCCATTCTGGACAACTTCTGCTGGGGCAATACGGATCGTCCCGAAACTCTGGGAACACTCGTGCGGGCCGCTCTGGCCTGCCATGACATCTCCGTGGCCCTGGGCACGCCGTTCATCAGCGGCAAAGACAGTCTGAACAATGAGTTTTCCTGGGAAGACGAACACGGCCGGCCACACACCGTGGCCATTCCCCCCACGCTGCTGATCAGCGCTCTCGGTCAGGTCGACCGCATCGAACAGTGTGTCACCATGGACCTGAAAGCTTCCGGAAACCGGATCTATCTGATCGGAAGAACATTCGATGAACTCGGCGGCAGCCATCTGGCGCTGATTCATGGCCTGTGCGGCGGATCCGTTCCCAAAATGGATCCTCACGCTGCCCGCACCCTGTTTCAGGAACTGCATGCCGCCATCCGTTCGGGGACCGTTCGGGCCTGTCACGATCTGAGCGAAGGTGGTCTGGCCGTGGCAGCCGCCGAAATGGCCTTTTCCGGCGGACTGGGAGCACGTCTGTCTCTGTCCGGACTGTCAGAAGAACTCAGTGATCCCGTCCTGCTGTTTTCTGAAAGCAACACACGGTTTCTCGCGGAAGTCCCCGAGCCGCAGGCGGATGCGTTCGAACGACATTTCCAGTCGTCTCCGATTCGGCACATCGGCCATGTGACCGGCGACGACCGGCTCGTCATCGAAAATGCTCAGGGCCGTCCGCTGATCGACAGCACGCTGGCATCACTCAGAAACGCCTGGCAGCGTCCCTTCGCGGACATGTGAAGCACCGCCGACCGGTCCTGGCCGCATCCGACGGCAGCCGGAGGCCGTGTGTCGTGTGTTCCGCAGACAACCGACAGGATTCGCCGTATGACAACACCGCTCATGAACCGACCGCGACGGAACCTTCTGTTTTCGACCATTCTGGGGAGCATGCTGCTGGGGCAGCCCTGGGCGGACGGGGCGGACGAACCTGCAGACGACCAGCGGAACACATTCACACTCTGGCAGCTTCCTCCCCGCACCCCCGTTCAGCACATGGCCTATGTGCTGCGAACCGCCGGCGGAAAAGTGATCGTGGTCGATGGCGGCAACCGCGGCGATGCGGAATACCTGCGGGGATTTCTTGCGGCTCTGGGCGACCAGGTCGATGCCTGGTTCCTGTCTCATCCTCACCCCGACCATGCGGAAGCCCTCATCGACATTCTCAATGAACCGGGTTCTTTGAGGATCGAAACGATCTATGGATCTCTGCCGGATGTTTCCTGGGTGCAGAAGCACGAACCGCAGCATCTGAAAACACTGCAGCAGCTCCATCGCGCACTGGATCACAGCGAACAGACGGTGACCGATGTGGCTCCGGGCGATCAGATCGATCTGGATGGCGTGCAGATTCGCATTCTGGGTGCCCGAAATCCGGAAATCACAGGAAATGCGATCAACAATTCCAGTCTCGTATTCCGGGTTGCTGACAGCAGAAAGTCTGTCCTGTTCACGGGCGATCTGGGAGTGGCCGGCGGGCGGAAACTGATGCGGTCTCCGTACCGTGAGGAGCTGGATTCCGACTACGTGCAGATGGCCCACCATGGCCAGGCCGGGGTCGACCGTGATTTTTACGAAGCTGTGCGGCCCCGATTCTGCCTGTGGCCCACCCCCGCCTGGCTGTGGAACAACGACAACGGCAACGGAATCGATTCCGGATCCTGGCAGACGCTCATCGTTCGCGGCTGGATGAATGACATGAACGTCGAAGATCACTATCTGGCCGCCTGGGGGCTCGTTCGCATCGACTGAACGCCTGCCGTGAACGGGAATGATCCCCGGATGTCTGTGCAGAATGATGACTGAAGAGACTCACCCGCGGACGCCTTCTGTTTCACCTGCTGATGCCCGGAAAACGACTGCCTGTCTGCCGTCCGGACTTCGCCGCGTCGCGCGAAATGCGGTCTGCCGTCTCAGAATTCCGGAGGAAACCACCGTGTCGGAACATTCTGCCGCCGGCCGTCACGGCTGTTCGGGAAGTTTCACGTCTGCCGCAGCCAGAGCGTCCGGCAGCGTGTGGGCGAACGCGTAGCCGTCCGCCCACCGGATGCCTCCGCTGTTTCGACGGAACATGATGACGGTTCCGTGTTCCCGCAGGTAGTGAGCGATTCTGTATCGGCGCACGTCACCGTTTCGAAGCGTCAGAATCAGTTCGACCGGCTGCGCCCAGCCGCCGTGGTTCGACGAAAACCACTGGCGCGCGTTGAGGGCTTTCACGATCGAGGCGATGTGTTTTGCATCTGTGATCTCCGTGCCGGCCACCCCAATCGATGCGACCTGTTCGGGTTTCAGATCCGCCAGGAACCGGTGACCGGACATCTGCTGGAAGAACCGAACTCCCATCAGGATGCCTATCACTGAAACGCATCCCGATAAGACCAGGCCGGACACTTTCCGGTCCCGAATCGCCACAACGATACCCGCCGTGAACATGACCAGCACGAACACAAGCGGCGCCAGTTCGAGAAGAAAGGATCTGGTGCCGATCATGACCTTTCCTCCGAGTAACCATTCAGCCTGGTGGGGATCGGTATTGGCGGATTCGGGGAAACTGGTTCTGCTGGACGCATCATGGACGGTGCAGCCGGGATTGTCGAGAGCACGGAAGTCGACACGGCGTTCGTCGAGCGTTTTCTGGCTGCGCGGGTCACCGAAGAGGCGTCCCGCAGGTCTGCCCCGCAGCCGGCTGAAGTCATTGCCTTCACGCTCCTGATGATCCAGGCCCGCCCGACGGCCCCGACGGAGCGGGGCCCTCCACTGTCCGATGGAGGGACGGGCTCTGTCCCGTCCGATGTAACCCTCCGAGCCAGCCAACCGGCCCTGTCCGCTATGTCAGAACACTGACGGAGGGACGTCATCGAGCCGTACATATCATACGCCAGGAT
>WFTL01000039.1 GCA_015485495.1 Planctomycetaceae bacterium | reverse complement strand
TGACAAAACTCCTGTCAGAACACAGCCGGACCGACCGGGCCCGCTGAACCGGTTCGAATGACTGAACCCCGGTTCACGAAAGAAGTGTCGCTCAGACTGGCCGATCCATGCGAGTTTTTCCAGAATTGCGGTCCGCTCTGTCCGTCCGGTCTGGCCGGGCGATCTGCGGAACAGGCCGCCAGAAAACACGGAATCCATCCCAACGCGCTGTTTTCGGATCGGAATCCTGGCGGGAATCGTGGGGACTTCTGACGGCAACAGCAAAAAAACAGGCATTTTTCGCTATGAAAACCAATCCTGTAAAAGGCGCTCTGGCAGCCGGGCAGCCGCAGATCGGCACCTGGCTGTCTCTGCCATGTCCCTTTTCCGCCCGACTGATGGCCCGCGCGGGGTTTCCGTGGCTGACCGTCGATCTGGAACACAGTCCGATCGACTGGGAAACCGCCGCTGCCATGTTTGGCGCGATCGCCGATGCCGGATGCGTCCCGCTGGCCCGCGTTCCCCGAGGCGACCATGACCTCATCAAGCGAGTGCTGGACGGGGGAGCCATGGGAATCGTCGTCCCCATGGTCAACACCGTCGAACAGGCACGAACCGCCATCGCCGCGGCAAAATATCCGCCGACGGGAAACCGATCCATTGGCGGCACATGGTCAGCTTTGAGCTTCGAGGCGGGGGTCGGGGAATACTTCGAACGGGCCAACGATGAAATCCTGGTGATTCTGCAGACGGAATCTCCTGAAGGGATCGAAAACGCCGATGCCATCTACGCGCTTCCTGGAGTCGACGCCGTTTTCGTGGGACCGAACGACCTGTTCTGGCAGATGAAGGCGGCGGACGGAACTCCGCCCACGCCCGACGAATTCGAAGCCGCTCTGCAGCAGGTGCTGGCGGCCGGAAAACGCGCGGGAACTCCCGTGGGCCTGCATGTTCAGTCTGTGGATGACGTTCGGCGCCGGGTGGACGAAGGCTGGCAGTTCCTGGCACTCAAAAGCGAAATGAAAATGATGCTGGAACAGGCAGACGCCGACGTGCGGGCTCTGGGAATGACGGCCGCCGACGACCTGGCCCGCTACTGACCCTGCTGCCCAGGAGACTGCGATCGGATTTCTGCCCCATGCGGGCCCGCTCCCCAGGAAAGGGAGCCTCCGGAATCGAAACGGAGCACAGAACAGCGATGAAAACCATCGACGTGAAAGACCTGTCGGCTTCCGACTTCTACCGGCAGATGATCAGCGTCATCGTCCCGCGGCCGATTGCCTGGGTGTCGACCCGATCCCCGGACGGTGTCGACAATCTGGCTCCGTTCAGTTACTTCACGGGCGTTGGCTCGCGGCCGCCCACTCTGCTGTTCTGCCCGGCCCGACAGCGCGACGGCCGCCCCAAAGACACGATGGCCAACATCGAAGCCACCGGGGAGTTCGTGGTGAACATCGTTTCTGCCCGCCTGGCCGAACAGATGAACCAGACAGCCGCCTCCGTCCCGCCGGATGTCTCGGAATTCGATCTGGCCCACCTGGAAACTCTGGAAGGACAACAGGTTCGTGTGGCCCGGGTCAAAGAGGCTCCCGTGCAGATTGAGTGTCGTCTGAGAGAACTCATCTGTCTGGACGACGGTCCCGGTGGAGCGAACATCGTGCTGGGAGACATTCTGCTTCTGCACATGCATCCGGACGTCGTCGGCCCGGACGGTCTGCCGGACCCTCAGCATCTGGATGCCATCGGACGGATGGGGGGACTGACCTACACGCGAACCCGTGATCGATTCGACCTGCCGCGTCCGTGACAGCCGGCCGGATTGTGGCCGGAAGTCCCCCCGGCACCTGATGCTCCGTCTCAGACGACCACCGGCCTCCGCAAAGAAAACTTCCACGAATCCGGATGAGACTCACGGAGTGAGGCGGTCTCCTTATCATCTCCGGACATGGCCCCCGGACGCGCCGACACTGCCGATGTCCCGCCGGAAGAACCGTTTTTCGGCTTTTTCGTTGTTCACGATGAAAAACTGTCCAGGATGGTTCTCTGCGTGACGAACGGCGACGGGACGGCCATTCATTCAGAGCGAGGACACCCGGCGATGTGGAATCTCATCAGTCAGCTCAGCGCCGATCACATTTTCGTTCTGGCGATCATCGCCGGTGGTCTGGCGTTTTTCGGAATCGTGACACTGGGACCTGTGATCGCCTGGAACTGGCGTGCCGTCCGCGAACGGGAAGCCGCCATGGACATCGTCCATGCGATGCTCGAACAGGGGTCCGCCGTCGATGAAATCGAGCGGGTGCTGCGGGCCGGCGGGTTCGGAGAACAGGCGAAGAAATTCGCATCGATGAAATTCGGCTGTCGAGAACGCACACGCCACCGCCGTTCGGCCGCTCGCAGCTCCATCCGCGAAACAGCCGAAATCTGAACCACTGCCACTGCCGGTTACCCACTGTTTTCGCAGTAGCCGCCGGAGACGAAATGACCTGTTCCCCGAACTCCGGTCCCTGTTTCGCCAGATTGTCAGCTTTCTCGATGCACACGAGAAAACTCAGTCCCTCTGAAACTGATCCCGTCATCAGAAACTGCTCACCAGCATGGCGATCAGAAGCAGTGTCAGTTCCACCAGAAGCACAATGACGGACAGCCCGGGGTGAACTGCCCCGGTCCCAGGAGGTGTCCCGGATCACGGGAACAACCCCGGCCGCAGAACGACCAGAATCCCAGTTCTTCCGGCGACTGAACAGACGACAGCCGCAGCACTGCAGCAGGGGACACCCGTCCGATCAGTTCTTCCAGCGCAGCCCGCGGGCCTGCAGTTCCCGCAGCAGCACACGCGTGAACACCGAAGCATCCTGTCCCCCCAGATGCCCGCTGTCCGGATAATCCAGAGCACTCAGTTCCGGAATGTCCCGGCAGTGCAGCGTGACCGCCGATGTCGCCGCGGCGAAACGATCCCAGTGTTCGGCCCGCGGCGCCTGCTTCTGTTCCAGTTCCCACAGGCGGTCTGTCGTGACAGGCCGCACGAATGCCACATCGCCACCTTTTTCGCGAATGCGAGCGATCATGCGTTCGACTTCCGAAAGCTGCTCGGCCAGCACCTCCCAGTCCGGAACATCACCATGCTCTTCATACTGCGCTTCATATTGACGCAGAGAGTTCGCCTTCAGCGCGTCGCGATCCTGAACACGGGAAAAATCCCAGCAGCTCTGACGGTCGAAGGCCATCGAAATGCGGGCGATCGGCCGCTCCACGCGACCAATCGCCCAGAACTCCAGCAGCTGCCGGAACCCGAGCTGATTCGTGAACACGGCCCGGTGCCCCGGCAGCCAGGCCTTGGCAACACTCACCGCATCGCACACCTTCCAGTCCGGCTGGTGATCCCGATACTCGCTGTGCAGATCCCGCCAGCGCGGGTCCAGCATGAGTGTGTAGAATTCGCAGATCACCGTTCCGCGAAACATCGGATCCTCCGCCAGATCCTCAAGCAGCCCGATCGCCCCCCAGCCACTGGACAGGGCGAGCTGACACACCGTGTGGCCGGGAAATCGACGCCGCACCGTGTCCAGACAGATGTTGGACTGCAGACGCGACGTTCCCAGCACCACCACCGCACGGCCATCGGACCGCCGGGCACGATTCCGCCAGTACGACCACAGCTCCACCGTGTTCTTCACATTCGGACGAAAGCCCTGACCGCGCCAGTACCGTTCTTCCAGTTCCACGAACAGCCCCGCCAGCACCACCGCCAGCAGCCAGCAGCGCCCCCACGGAATCCCGGGAATTCCGGCTTCCCGTGCTCGCCACACCGCCGCTTTGCCTGCAGATGTCCGTTCCATACTCCCATCTTTCTGTCCGCACACGCGCTCCGCCGCAAACCAGCTCACACCGTTTCCCGAACTGTGACGGTCTGCCGCAGGCCACATTGACCGGCATCCCTGCCGTCCGAATCCGATTCACCCCCTGTCAGAATTCGAAGTAAATGTACTCTTCTGCCACGGGGCCATAAGCCGATCGGGCAATCGCGTACACCATGCCGGCCAGAACGGCCGCTGTCACCCACCACGGAATGCGGGGCAGGGCGTCTTCCAGCGTCCCGTCCCGCAGCAGAAAATGGATCGCAATGATGGCCTCCAGAGGCATCAGAACACACAGATAATCCAGAGGCGTCAGGTACAGCGTCGTCACGCCGTTCCAGCCGGCCAGCGACTGAAACATGGTCATCGCCTGCTCGGTCGATTCCGAACGAAACAGTACCAGAGTCACCGACAGCAGAAAAAAACACAGCAGCCACTGCACCGTGCGGCCCGGAGGCGTCTTCCACACCGGCAGACGCCTCAGACGCGAGCGCCGCAGACTCAGCTGCACCACCAGAAACACGCCGTTCAGCAGCCCGAACAGCAAAAAATTCCAGCTCGCACCATGCCACACGCCGCACAGTACCAGGGTCGTGATCAGGTTGAAGGCCACCCGCACACGGCCCCGCCGGTAACCACCCAGCGGCACGAACACGTAATCGTGCAGCCAGCGGAAGCCAGTAGGCGGGATCGGCAACGGCGCAGGGACGCGGCAGTCGACTCCAGGTTGTTTTTCCTGTGTCGTTCTTCTCGACGGCGTTCGGTGAGGGGCTGTTCGAGGTGAGGGGCGGGTATTTCTGCGCCATGCCCTTGCGAGGAGAGTCATGGCAATCCGCATCACGCTGCGTGGCGGGACCGGAACTGGTGCACAGGGGCAACACGTTTTCGTTTTTGTTTCTCCCGATACGCTTGACGACCGCAGCCGGT
>WFTL01000038.1 GCA_015485495.1 Planctomycetaceae bacterium | reverse complement strand
ATCCCATCGAAACGGCGGCAGGATCTCAGCGAGCCTCCCTGGCCGTCAAACAGCTCATCCCGTGGCTGGATCGTCTGAATGCTCAGCAGCAGCAGGCCGCCTTCGAAGCCATGGTGCTGCGGCAGAAGTATGCGGCCGAACGGCTTCGTGTGACCGGCGATCTGCGAGCGCGGTACTACCAGTTGTATGTTCTTGCTCGACAGATTGAAACGGTTGAAGCCAACCAGCTTCTGCTGCAGGAACTCATCGACATCATCATGCCCCGGGTGGAAACCGGAAACGCCACACAGGGCGACGTTCTGCTCGCCGAACTCGAAAGGGATCGTCTCGAAGAACAACTGATTACTCTGCATCAGCGGGTGAAATCCACCCAGGCGGACATCAACCGGCTGGTCAACCGCCCGGCGGACACGCCGGTCGCTGTTCCCGACAGACTGGATGTGTCCCCGCCGGACTGGTCGCACGGTCTTCTGGTCGGCATCGCCCGGGAGCGGCAGCCCGTCATCGCCGCCGCTCAGCTGCAGTCTCACGCGACCCGTTGGGGTGTCCGGGTGGCGGAACTGCGGCGCCGGCCGGACCTGCAGATCGGGGCCACGTGGTTCTTCACCGACAGCAATCGACCGGCTTCCCCCATTGTGGACATCGGGCGCGACGCCTGGTCGATCGGTGCGACGGTCAGTCTGCCTCTGGATCATGCAAAGTATGATGCCATCGAGCAGGAGGCTCTGTGGAAGCATGCCGCGTCCCGTTCTCTGATTCAGGACACTCTGCGGGAATTTGATGCACGTCTTCTGGATCTGCTGGAACAGGCCCGTGCCGCGGCAGAAACGGCCCGGCTTTACGTCGACACCATCATTCCTGATGCCCAGCAGACACTGGAGGCCGATCTGGACTCTCTGAGCAACGGAGCGGTGGAATTCGATCGCGTGATCAAGGACTTTCGGAGTCTGCTGACACTGGAATTCGGCTATCATCGGGCCGTGGGTGATCTGGCCATCGCCATCGCCAGGATCCGTCAGGCGGTGGGAATCGACCTGGAGCCCTGACGACAGTGTTTCCCCGCCTTCCGAAATTTTGGCGCCGTTTTGGTCTTTGATTCCTCGGGGGCGATGCAATAATTCGCCGTCACCAGCGATCTGACCACTTTGGCGCTCCATGTTTCGCAAACCGCGTTTCCACCGACTGTTTCTTCTGCCGGCACTCGCCGCATACATCGTCCAGACGGTGGCTGCCTGCGCGGAATGGCGGAACAATGGCTGTGTGCTCGTGTCGATTGACCGCGTGATCAGTGAATCAGGCGATTCTCTGGAAGCTGCGTTCTGCTGCTGTTCGTCAGAAGACTGCTGCTGCTGTTCGGAATCGGACGCGGAAGAACGGCCGGCCTGCGGCTGCGGCCACCGAAATCCGGTTCCCGACCGATCACACACCCCCACGCGATCGGACGACATCCGCATCCGTCTTCTTTCTGCAGGCGGTCCGGACATTGTGATCCCGGCTGCTGTGTCTGTCGGAGCACGCTGCTCCGTGCCCTGCGGCCGTCCTGTGTGCGTTCCCGACCGCGCCGCTCACATTCTGCACTGCGTGTGGACCACCTGATGGCCGCCGGTGAGTGAGGCAGATATGCGCTGGCCTCGTCTCGCCTGTGCGGCTGCGCGTCGTGAGATGACGTACGTTTTCACACACTCCGTTGTTCGCAGTGTCGCGCAGCGGTCGACGGCATTGTTTTCAGCAGCCCTCTGTTCCTGCTGAATCGTTCCGATTTGCTCCAGGCGCTTTCGTCACGCGCCCCATTCCCGTGAAAGGCGATCCCATGAGATTTTTTCTGTCTGCAGTTTTTCTGACGGTTTCCATTGTCGGATGCACCGATCAGCAGCCGTCCGGTGCTTCCGCCGGCAGCTCCGATGCATCGGCTGCGGCGAATGTCATCAACGACCACTGCCCCGTCATGGGGGGTGATGTGACGCCCGACGGCGGCACCTATGAATGGAACGGAAAAACCATCGGATTCTGCTGTGCCGAATGCGTCGAAAAGTTCGCCAGGATGTCTGACGAAGAAAAGGCGGCCGCTCTGGCCAAAGCAGAATCCGGATCGGGCGACCATCATGACCACGATCACGGCGATCATGAAGGCCATGATGACCATGATCACGGTGCACACGATGAAGGCAGTCATTCATCCTGATGGCTGCCCCGTCACTGAAGGTGAGGGCTGAACCCGGGCAGACTGCATTCTGACAGGGAGCGGCTGGTCATGGCCGCGACGGCACGGTTCCCGCTTTGCCGGATCACCGTGATCAGTCCGCTCCGCTGTTTTCGATCCATCGGCTGTTCCGGCCGACCGAACCGGTGTTTCCCGAGTTCCGCTCAGCCGTTTTTCGGTGTTTCCCTGTTTCCGATCACGCATCGTTTCCCGTTCGGAAGGTGGTCTTCATGTCCGATCCAGGTGTTCCGACTGCACGTTCGGCCCGCTGGTGGGTTCAGAAATTCGTGTCCGCGGCACTGTTGTTCGCCGTGGGTCTGGGACTCATCGCAGCCATGGGACTGGCCCAGAGGCTGGGCTGGATTTCGGGAGGCGGCGGCGGAAGCGTGGAAGCGGCGCCTTCAGCGGAAGGTGACAGCGTGTACACCTGCCCGATGCATCCGCAGATCCGTCAGCCGAATCCCGGAAGCTGCCCCATCTGCGGCATGAAACTCGTTCCGGCGACTTCATCGGGAAACACGGACCTGGATGAACTGGCCGTGAAAATCGAACCGGCCGCCCGTCGGCTGGCGGGAATCGAAACGGCCCCCGTCCGCCTTGAAGTCATGACCTCCACGATCGAAACGATCGGCGCCATAGCCATCGACGAAAGCCGTCTGGTCACGATTCCGTCTTACATCGACGGCCGGATCGAAAAGCTGTTTGCCGACTACACGGGCGTCGTTGTCCAGAAGGGCGACCATCTGGCCATCGTGTACAGTCCGGAACTGTATTCCGCTCAGGTGGAGTACCTTGTCAGTCTCAGCAAACTGAACGAAGACAGTTCGTTCGAATCGGTTCGTGAATCGCAGCGCAGGCTGATGAGGAGTCTGCGTCAGAAGCTGGTCGAGCTGGGCATGACCGAACAGCAGATTTCCGAACTGGAAGAATCGAAGGAAGCCCGTTCCCGACTCACCATCTATGCCACGGATTCCGGAACCGTCATCGAGAAGCTGGCGGTGGAAGGCAAATATGTGAAACCCGGCGACCCGATCTATCGCATCGCCGATCTGTCCACCATCTGGCTGATGCTGGAACTGTATCCGGAAGACGCGTCGCGCATCCGTTTCGGGCAGCGTGTGGAAGCCGAAGTGCAGTCTCTGCCCGGACAGACCTTCGAAGGACGCGTGGCGTTCATCGACCCGGTGGTGAATGAACGTGACCGCACGGTCGGCGTTCGTGTGGAATTTCTCAACGAAGACGGGCTGCTGCGCCCCGGCGACTATGCCTCCGCGAAGATCCACCTGCCCGTTGGTCCTCAGGGAGAAGTGTACGATGCGGAACTGGCCGGGCGGTGGATCAGTCCGATGCATCCGCAGATCGTTCGGGACGAACCGGGACAGTGTCCCATCTGCGGTATGGACCTGATTCCCACGTCTCAGTTCGGATACAGCAGCGAACCGGTGGAACAGCCGGCATCCATCGTGGTGCCGCGTTCTGCCGTGCTGATGGCCGGCAGCAACAGTGTGGTGTATGTGGAAACGGAACCGGGACGATTCGAAATCCGTCCTGTTGTGCTGGGACCGATCCTGAAAGACGACATCATCATTAGAGACGGACTCACGGAAGGCGAACAGGTCGCCGTGGCCGGAAACTTCCTGATCGACTCCCAGATGCAGCTGGCCGGAAAGCCCAGCCTCATCGACCCCACACGAGCCATTCAGGCACAGCAGGAAACCACCGGCCCGCTGAATCCCGAACGGATCGACGTGCAGAATCTGCCCGGTCCGGCAGGCCGACAGATCGAAGAACTTTACGCTGCCTACTTGTCCGTGCAGAGCTCACTGGCAGACGATCAGAAAATCACCGAAGAACAGGCCGTCCGGCTGAACCGGACAGCAGCCGCACTGGCAGATTCCGACGCGATCCCGGAAAGCCTGAAGGAACCGATTCGACTGGTTGCAGAAAAAAGCGAACACCTGCACCACATGGACATCGAACAGGCTCGTCTGGAGGCCTTTCGTCCCATCAGTCATGCGGTGATTCGCCTGGCAGCTGCTGTTCGAGGTGACCAGGCGGAGGACCGGTTCACGCAGATGTTCTGTCCCATGGTGGAAGGCGGAGGCGGCGACTGGCTGCAGCCCGATGACGATCTGCGCAACCCCTACTGGGGATCAGCGATGCTGACGTGCGGCGAAATCGTGCGGCAGTTTCCGCTTCAGGGGTCGGAAACAACGGCCGCAGATCCGCACAGCGGTCATTCTCATGATAACGGGACTGTTGAAGATGCTCCTCCGTAGCGTCCCTGCAGCGAGACTTTCTGCGGACAGCCGTACCGGGGGAATCCCGCTGTTCTGCAGTCGCCTTTGGAACGCTTCCGTCCTGATCCTGATTTCCAGCCGGCCGGGTCATGCTCACAGCCATCATTCAGTTCTGTGTCCGTGAACGCCTCATTGTTCTGCTGATTACGGGGGTCGTGATCGCCTTTGGCGCCTATGCCACGCGCGAAGTGCCGATCGATGCCATCCCCAATGT
>WFTL01000037.1 GCA_015485495.1 Planctomycetaceae bacterium | reverse complement strand
GATTGAACGGGTCGAGCACACGGCGCCACAGAGACGGACGACGGTTCCGGGGAAAGGAACGCTCTGCCCCCATGCCGACGGCACGCGTTTCAGAAAGGCGGCGGCCGGGCCAGTCTTCCGCAGGAGCAGGGGATGGACTCCATTCCGGTTCCGGCAGGGCGGAATCGGAACCATGCCGCTGTGAATCGGAGAGCAGCGCGTACTGAGGGGCGTTGCCGCGAGATGCCAGCAGTTCTCCCAGATCGATGTTCTGAGCATAGGGATCGCTGGGAACTTCCCAGTGAGCCGAAGGGATCTCCGGGTTGGTTTCGATGTCCCGAAACGACAGGTGCATCTCTGTTTTGCTGACGGGAAATTCCAGCCGGACCGATGTGGGAAGCAGGTGATCGTCGAACTTCCGATGACGATCCAGAATCGCGCGGACAACCAGCCGCCCCTGACGGTCGTAGGCAGCATGTTCCCGGACGATCCTTCGGGAACGGTCGACTTTGATCACGTAACGGCTCAGCCCGGATCCCGCCCTGCTTCCGGTGGCCGTCAGCCAGAGTTCCCGCTCCCCGTGACGGCTCAGTTCATAATCATCGGCATCCAGCCGCCGGACACCCAGAACCAGCATGAGCCAGTCCGGGTCGATCCAGGGAATGCCGGACGGCATCTGCTGAACCAGATGAGCGTCTTCGTGCCGCCAGGAAACGGTGCCGCCTTCGAATGGTTTCATCAGCACCCAGCAGCGTTCGTCGTTCGAACCCAGATCGGCAGACGCCACCAGATTGGATGCGGTCAGGTGAAACCGATTGGGTGACTGACAGGCAATGTGTCCGTCGAACCTCAGCGGAAGCTGGCGCGGCATGCGAACCGTCATGCGGACCTTCGTCGACTGCCAGGCCTGAAGACCGCCCGACTGCCGGTTCAGGTAGTCGACCAGTTCCGCACACGACATCGTCTGCGGCAGCGGAGGTTCCGACGGAGGAACGTGGACAGAACTTCGATGCAGGACCTGACAGCCTGCAGACAGCAGGCAGCCGACCACGATGGCCATCGTCCTGAACAAACGTGTTCTCACTGGCAGGATTCCATTCCGCCGCAACCACCGATCTGCGGACCGGTCAGGCAGCCGTCCCCTGAAACAACTGGTCCTGAAGCTGTCCGATGCGTTCTTCCGGAAGGTCACGCTCGACCACATCGAACGGACCTTCTCCTCCGCGACCCACAAGCCGCATGATATTCTGGTCGTCGACGCTCAGCGTCTCCTCCAGAACCAGACGCCGCTTTCGCAGAAGAAGGAGCGCCAGCACGTACAGATAATCGAGTTCCACCTGATTGGGGGACTCGCAAAGCTGGACAAAATAGTCAAAAAGCGAGTCCGCGTCGATTTCCTGCCCGGAACCCGACCGTCGTTCGGGAACCAGGCATTCCCAGTACCCAATGGCATCGGCCGGGGGCCCCTTCCAGGCATCCGGGCTGTAATCCAGGCGGACGATCTGTCCGTCCTGTTCCACGAGAACGGACCAGCAGGGTCGGCCAGGTGTCAGTTCGACTCCCGTAGCGGCACAGGTTCTGGCCACCGGACGCACGTTGAATTCCATTTCAACCGGGTTCCCGTCGTGTCGCTGGCCTGGCGATCCGTCCGCGAAGGTTTTCGTCGGGAGGCCATCTGAAGCCGCCATCCTGATGCGGGACAGACAATCCTCCCCAGGTTTCCCCGAACAGGCCGCAGGACGTTCCGCTGAGAAAAATCGGGCAGTGTTTCGATTGGCGGGATCCTACGAGATTGCCGGATTCGGACCAAGATCAACCTGTCTCGCCCCACGGGGAACACGGGGAAGGGGTCGCGGGAACGTCGGTGTTGCCGGATCGGTGTTGGTCCGCTCCTGGATCGGGTCTGTGCGCATGAAGGGCGTCCGTGCCAATCGAGGTGAAAGGGCACCACGCCTCCGTTGACAGCGATCACGCCGGTGGCGGGCCCGGGCAGGACGTTTTTGGAACACACCCGATGGGGCAGATGCACTCTGCTCGCAGTGAGCATTGCAGCCCTTTCCGGAGACACCCGGCGGGACACCGACACGTGGGACAAACCGTGTCCCACACCTATCAGGAATCATCCGGCCGTTTTTTGGGCCTGGTTCGCCAGTCTGGTGTTGGGGTGATCCATTCTGAGAGAACTGTCTGTTTGCCTCATTGCCTGATCTTGACCGAGCAGCCATTGCTGCAAGAATTGCCCAGATCTCTCCGTTGTCCTGAAAGTCTCTGGCAGCATGCCTTGCCAGATCATCCCAAAAGTGCTCTGTTTGACAGGAACCGGAGTGTTCGGAGATTCCGTTCTTGACGACCGGAGGTCTCCGGGAAAGAGTAAATGGCCTGTTCCCGCTGTTTCAGCGAACAGATTTTCCCCTGATCCTACAGCAAAAAGCGACTCTGTTACCCTCGCGGAGCCGCTTCCCATCACAACTCAAGCAGGGAAAGGAACGCATCATGAAGAATGTATTGGCCCTGGTGGCGACACTGGTCATCGGAGGAACGGCTTTCGGCCTCGACCACGACGCTCAGCCGGTACCGGACGCAGGAGCTGGCGAAGCCATCGAGCTGTTTCACTGCGTGAAGTACAAGGATCTGGATGAAATGGCCCCCTGTGCGGTGCCGAAGATCATTCAGGTCAAGGATCCCTGTGCGTGCGACGACCCGTGCAACTGCTGCGGTCCGAAGTGCGTGTACATCAAAATCTGCGTGCCCCCGTGTGGCTGTGAAAGAGTTCGCGTGCGTCACGGCGGCGATCGGGTTCGGTACGACTACGGCGAGTACGCTGTGGATGTGCGGGTCAAGAAAGGGTATATCGAAGTCGATTACCAGGACTGAACCGCATCTGGCCGGTCCGGACGAGGAGGCTCTGCCCGGATGGGCAGGCAACGCCGTCACGGGCGTTTTCTGACCGGACACCGAACGATCCAGAATTCTGACGAAGGGAGAACGCTGTCGGCGTTCTCCCTTTTCTTTGTCGTTCGGGATTCCGCACCGGCCGGGTTTCCGGCCGGTCGAACGGATCCGGATCACCTGACCGGAATGAGATGACCAAATCCCGTTTCGACCGGGTTGCAGCAGAATTCCACGGGCACCAGGATTCTGAAAGCCCGTTCTGCTGTTCCGTTGTGTTCGTGAGGTCTGTTTATGGATCTGCCCACATGTCCTTCGTGCGGTCAGTCGGTCCTCGATGATGAGCCGGTTCTTTGTCCGTTCTGCGGCGCGGCGATGGATGGTTCTTCGGGCCCCACCAAAGAGCCTCAGCGCCCCGCCGCACCGAAAAAGCCGGCTTCGGAAAAACGGGCGCCGTCGAAGTCGTCGGCTTCGAAAAAATCCCGTGCCGAAGGTTCTTCCGCGACCGACGATCCGTTCGACATCGCAGCGGCTCCTCCTCCTCGCCGGGCCATCCCCTGTTCTCCTCGACGCACCGCATCGCGGCCGCATCGGGTCCGCTGTCCGATGTGCGACACGGCCGGATACGTCCCGGCGTCTGCTTTGGGGCGGCCGGTCCGGTGTGTCAATCGGGACTGCATGGTGCCCGTGTTCACCGCTCCGAAGCCTGCAGATTCCGGTCCGCGCGGCCGGTCCGGGGCATCCGTTTCGGAACCGGACGAATCACAGAAACCATCGGGTTCATCGCGCGGATCTCTGGTTCTGTACGGGATTGCTGCCGCCGTCCTTCTGGCATCCGCTTTCGGCCTCAAACTGTGGCTGGACCGGGAACCGGACCTGCGTCATCTGCAGACCCCCATTGAGATTGTTCCGGTCGATGCTCCGGACGACGACCCGACCGAGTCAGCAGATACGGCCTCGACGGACGATTCGCAAAACGCGCCCGAAAAATCGACCGACATCATCCGCCGGCTGGCCGGTCAGATCGTGCAGGCGGCCCGGATGAGCGCCAACCGCAGCAAGGCTCTGTGCCGTCGAAACTCGGCGGAAGCCTTTCTGCTGGCTGGTGATATCGAGCGGGCTGAAAAAGAACTGCGGCAGTTGCTGGTGGTTTCCCGTCAGCGGCAGGAAACGAACGATTACTACCGCATTGTGCCGCGGGCTCGTCTGTACTGGCGGGCTGTCCGGGAACACGATGACGCACTGGCAGACAGCCTGATCGAATCGATGCAGCAGGATGCGGACACGATCCGCAGGACCGGTCTGCTGTCTGTGGAAGCCGCCATCCACTGGGCAGCCGTTCTGGTTCACCGCCATCGTTCCCAGGACGCTCTTGCTGTGATGGAGCGCGTGCAGGTGGATCTGTCGGAACCGCAGCAGCACGACTTCCGCGTGGAAGCTGTCTGGCTGACGCTGGCTCGTTCTGCCGCCGAACACGGACATCGTTCCGAAACGCCTTTCGCACTCATTCCCCTGGAGCGGCCGGTCATGGTGGCCGTCGGAGAACAACTGGCTCTGGAAAGCCAGTGGTCGGCTCTGGCAGAATGGATGGCCGCCTGCCCGGATGAACCAACGCGACTGGAAATTCTGGGACGAGCCGTTCGCCGGGCCCTGTCGGCATCTCCGGCTGCTCCGGTCCCGGCACCGCTGCGATCTTTTGCGGACGATGCCGGCCCGCACGGCAGCCGACTTCTGGATGCGGTCGCGTCGCAGACAGACGACGGTCTGTCGACGCGCACCGCCGCATGGCTGTCTTCCGAACTGTCCGAACAGCGTGCCGTTCCGGTCCCGGACATTTCAGAACTTCTCGACTACACAGTTCCCGACCGGAAAACGGCTCGTCGGCAGGCGCTGATTGCTGCAGAGCTGGCGGTCAGTGCAGCGTCCCGTGGCCATTCGGAATCCGTGGCCGATGCAATTCTGGCCATGTGGCGTGCTTTGCAGCAGCAGCTTCCGGCGACCCGGCCTGTCCGGGATGCATCCCGGCGGCTGGATGATTCGCGCCCGGCGATCGAAGAAGACATCCGTTCCTGGCTGGGGCGGTCTCCATCCGACAGTGTCGACCGGGAATTTCGCAGGTACCGGCGCGGTCTGGACCGGCTCGCCGAAACCGTGGAACAGCGCAGGCTGCTGCTGATCTGCCTGCTGTCCCGTATTGCTGCTTCCGGCGGAACAGCGGGGCTGCAGCTTGCCCTGTCTCAGGACGAATCGCTGCAGGATGAACTGACACTGGATCCTCTTTGCCAGGTGACGGCGGCGGAAGCCGTTCTGGCGGGCGGCGGGCTGTCTGTTCTGGCAGACGTGACAGAAGTGCGTGTACCGCGCGGTTCACGCATCCGAAACCAGAAGGAGATGGACCTGGCCGGAGCGTGGCTCGATCTGGCCGAACGAGCAGCAGGATCCTGGGACCGCACGCTGTTCGAAGAATTCTGTCAGCACACCGTGCTGCCCGGGCTGCGCGTGTGTCTGACTCACCGAATCGTCGAGTTCCTGGCTGTTCAGGGAAAAACGGACGTTCTGTACGCAGTCAATCGGATGGACGATGATGTGAACCGTGAAAACGCTCTGTTCGCCGCCGGTCTCTGGCTCACCCGCAGCGGACAGCGGGACGCCGTTGAACAGTGGATTCGTACTGCACGACTGTCTGCCACGGCGACCGCTCAGCTTCTGATCGGCATCGCTCTGGGCCTGCCGCCCGATCCGGCGGAAGACGTCGACAGCCCGGCTGAGTCCGATACCCAGGCGTTCCGCGACGATGCGTCCGGCACCGTTCGGAACTGAAAGCGGCCGCCCGCACCCTCATGGCGGCAGCCAGATCGTTCAGGATCCGTCTGTGCGGTCCGTTTTCCGACGCCGGCGAATCGGCACGAATTTCTGAGCCCGCTCACCGTAAATATCGCCCACGTAGAGATTTCCCTGCGAATCTTCCACAATGCAGTGGACACCGACGGCTTCACCCGGACGCAGGCGGTCGGTGACCGGATTGTTCTTATCGTCCCCGATGTCTCCCAGCGGGATCGTCCAGACCTGACGCACATACCCCTGCGGATCGAATCGCATGAATATCTGATCCTTGTATTCCGGGTACTGTCCGTCCCGCAGCCACCAGTGAGGCGACGAACCGCAGACCCAGATCCGGTCATCGTGGGAAATGAACAGGCCCCACGGCATGATCAGGCCGGACCACTGTTCGAGGAACTCTCCTTTCTGGCTGAAAATCTGGATCCGTCCACTGTTGCGATCGGCCACATACAGGCGGCCTTGTGAGTCCAGAGCGATGGCATGCGGCAGGACGAAAGTTCCCGGAGCCGAGCCGTAGTGACCCCAGGCGCGAACGAATTTTCCGTTGCGGTCGAAGTGAACAACCCGCCGATTGCCGTAACCGTCCGTGACGAAGATGTCTCCTTCCGGAGTGATGGCCATATCGGTCGGCCGAAAAAAGTGAGTTTCGTCTTCACCGGGAACACCGCGCGTTCCCAGCGTCATCAGCAGTTTTCCTTCCGGAGTGAATTTCTGGATCACATGCAGACCGAAATCGGCAATCCACACATTGTCTTCATGATCGATTCGCAGGTGGTGCGGGTTGTCGAACTGCCCCCGTCCCCAGGAACGAACGAAATCGCCGTCCACCGTGTACACCTGAACCGGATCGGGACCCTTCTTGAAGAACCAGATGTGCTCATGGCTGTCGATGGCCATGCCGGATGTCCAGCCGCGGGAACTGATGTGATCCGGGTATTTCGGCCAGTCCGGATCCGGGTCGTATTCCGTCACAACCGGTTCTTCCGCGTATCCGGGTGCCCCGGCCGCTGCAGCCACTGCCGGTCGCAGCAGCAGAAATCCCCCGACCAGCAGCAGGCACCATCGCATACAGACGCTGTTCCGCCCAAAGATGTCCATGGTTCAGAAACTCCACACAGGAAATCGGATTCTTCGGCAGCAGGCCTGACGGCTGTCGGCTGTTATGGTCTGCGCCGGAGATTTCGGCCCAGAGTGATCAGAATTGTCAGGTACAGCACGGCCGCTGCAGCACCTGTCAGGACGATGCCGCCCTGAATGCTGCGAATCAGCAGCCGCGACGTCCGGCCGGTCTGTTCCGTCACGGTCGGCCCCCACCAGGACCAGGCCGTCATGATGATCAGGACGAGCGGAATACCGGGAATGACGAAAGCCGCACGCGTTTCATTCGCCTTTTGTTGCGCATAACGGGCGATCTGCATCAGGAACAGGCCGGAAAACACGAAACGCGCACTCAGCAGGACCAGCTCCGTCAGGTCTGTCAGCACCACCATCATCCAGGTTGCCGAACCGGCCAGCCGCTGAGCGATCAGAACGGCTGCATACAGAACCGTACACACCAGAGTCCCTGCACTCAGAGACACCGCATGCGATGATTTCGGCGCCGTCATCCCTGCCGCTTCACCACCTGTGAACACCACAGCGCAGATCACCAGCAGGGGCCACGAACGAAACAGTGTCTCGTCTGTAATGCGTCCCTGAGTCCATGCCAGAAGCAGACCTGTCGCCAGCAGCAGAGCACCGGCCAGTGCTCCGGCCTGGACCAGTAGTCCCGTTCCGACGATCTGAAGTCCATCCGGAATCCGGGGCGCCTGTTTTTCGTCGGCCTGTGTCGGACGTTCGGGCAATGTGTCGTCTGTGTCCAACGTTCCGTAGGACGAAATGAACCGGTCCACTTCGGATGCAAAACTGTCGGTACGGTGGTCCTGATCCGCTGCCGCCGACCTGTTTTCAGGCCGTGCCTGTCGAATCGACTTCTTTTCCGCCCGCTTTCTGGGCATGTGAAGCAGCCTTCTACGGACCATGCGATGACGTGTACGAATCGTCTGCACCGCTGTCCCCGCATCATACCGTCGTCCCGGGGACCGTCGCTACCGTTCGTCGATTCCGAATGGCTGTCTGCACCACGGCACTCGAAGGATCACACCGTTGTGGACCTGGCCGTGTCGCAGCGGTAATGTGACAATTCCTTCCGCCTTCCCGGATCCCGTTCCGACCGGGCCTGCTGTTGACACGGCCCCTGTTCAGCGTCCAGGTTTTCTGCCGATGCGTCCTGTCCTCCTTTGCTGTTGTGCTCTTCTGTTTTCCGCCGCCGACGTCGGATCCGTATTGTCCGCCGGGCCAACCGACGATCAACTGCCGCTGGTGCCTGTCGGGGCTGCTGTCACGGACATCACGCCGGATCGACCGCTGCGGCTGGCCGGATATGCCCATCGCCGGACAGAATCCGACGGCATCCTGTCGCGTCTGCATGCCCGCGCCCTGGCCATCGGCGGAACCACCTCTGGCGGGACCACCGACTCGGCCGGGACGATTCGACAGCCGCTGGCCGTTCTGCTGACCGTGGACACCTGCGGACTGACATCCGAATTCGTCGATGCCGTCTATGAAGACATCTCACGTTTTCTGCCGCTGGAACGTCAGCGGTTCGTGGTGTCGTTCACGCACACGCATTCGGCCCCCTGGATCATGAGCTGCGCGCCGCTGAGTCTGGTGAATGTGACGGACGCGGAAAGGCAGCGTCTGATTCAGTACGAACGGAACCTCCGAGACAGACTGGTGAACGTGGTGCGGGCGGCCGTTGCAGCACGGAAACCGGCAACACTGTCGGCAGGATTCGGACAGGCCGATTTCGCCCGCAACCGGCGCGTGTGGAAAGACGGACAGATCGTCAGCGGCGAATCGGCAGATGGTCCGGTTGACCGGCGGCTGCCGATTCTGGCCGCTCACACACCCACCGGACAGCTTCTGGCAGTCGTGATGAACTACGCCTGTCATGCCACCACCAGCGCGGGTGCTCACAACCGTATCAGCGGAGACTGGCCGGGATACGCGGCCGACTTCATTGAAGCCGACCATCCCGGCTGTGTGGCACTGGTGGCGGTCGGCTGCGGAGGCGATATCAATCCTCGGCGCTCCGCAGATGCCGATCTGTCGGCCGAACATGGCCGGACCTGTGCGCAGTCGGTGCGGCGGGTTCTGGCAGGGAAGCCACAGGACGGAGAATCCGGACTGCAGCCGGTGAATCCGCGGCTGCAGTGCCGTCTGGAACACATCGACCTTCCTTTCGGACCTTTGCCTTCTCTGGAACACTGGCAGGCCCGAACACGGCTCCCGGGAATCGACGGCGCCCTGGCCCGCCGAATGGTGGCCAAAGCAGAACGTGACGGGCATCTGCCGACAGCCGTGGAAAACTATCCGGTGCAGACATGGGTCTTCGGAGATGATCTGGCGGTCGTGTTTCTGGGGGGTGAAGTGGTCATCGACTACACGCTGAGGCTGAACAGCATGTTCGATGCGGACCGTCTCTGGGTCTGCGGCTGCAGCAACGACCTGCCGTGTTACATTCCTTCGAAGCGCGTCCTGCGGGAAGGCGGCTATGAAGCCGAATCGTCCATGAAATACTTCGGACTGCCCGGCCGTCTGTCTCCCGAAACCGAAGACCGCATCTGCTGGACCGTTCAGAAGCTTCTGCCGCACCGGTTCTATTCGGAAAAGCTGCTGCAGGATTACCCCGGACCAAAACCTCCTGAGGACGCTCTGGCATCCTTTGTCACACATCCTCGGTTCCAGGTGGAGCTGGTCGCGTCCGAACCGCTCATTCAGGATCCGGTGGCCTTCGACTGGGATATCCGCGGACGGCTGTGGGTTGTGGAAATGGGCGATTATCCGAACGCCGATACCGGGGGAAGAGTTCGGGTTCTGACCGATGACGACGGCGACGGACGGTACGATTCGGCCGTCACGTTTCTCCAGGGACCGGCCTGGCCGACCGGTCTGTGCGTGTGGCGCGATGGTGTCATCATCACGGCCGCTCCCGATGTGATCTACGCCGAAGACACCGATGACGACGGAATCTGCGATCGACAGACCGTCCTGCTGACCGGGTTTTCAGAAGGCAATCAGCAGCATCGGATCAACGGACTGCGGTGGGGACTGGACGGCTGGCTGTACCTGGCCAACGGAGACAGCGGCGGGAAGGTCCGCGTTGTCAGTCGAACCGGTCCGCAGGGTCCGGAACCGATGGACCACACCGAAAACCCGGACGGCATCGGCATCCGTTTTCGCGATCTGAGATTCCATCCGGACAGCGGACGCCTGGAAACAGTTGCCGGTCAGACTCAGTTCTGCCGCGAACGGGACGATTTCGGCCAGTGGTTCGGAAACAACAATTCGAATCCGATCTGGCACTACGTGATGGAAAGCCGGTATGCCGAGCGGAATCCGTTTGCCCGAATCGGATCCCTGCGCGCCCAGGTCTCGTCTGAACCGGGAGCTGCCAGAGTGTACCCGGTGAGCCGCACGGTGGCGCGCTTCAACGATTTCTTCAGCGTCAACCGGTTCACTTCTGCCTGCGGCACAGCCATCTACCGCGACACGCTGCCGGGAAGCGGCTGGTACGGAAATGCGCTGACATGCGAGCCGGTTCATAATCTGGTATCGCGTCTGGTGCTCACACGCTGTGGCGTCACCTTCTGTGGAAAGCGGGCTCCTGAAGAAGCAGCCTCCGAATTTCTCGCCAGTTCCGACAACTGGTTTCGTCCGACGATGGTGCGCACGGGACCGGATGGAGCCATCTATCTGTGCGACATGTACCGCCAGGTCATTGAACATCCGCAGTGGATTCCCGCGTCTGCGCAGATGCGTCTGGACCTGAGAGCCGGCTGTTCCATGGGTCGGATTTATCGCATCCGGCCGGCAGATTCATCCACGTGGAAATCCCGTGCCGGCTGGTCCGTGGCAGACGGCCGTTCTGTTCCATTGACCGAACTGGCGGCCCGCATCGGCAGTCCGAACGGGTGGCAGCGGGATACGGCTCAGCGGCTGCTGCAGCATCGCCAGGATGAATGGACCGATGCTGTGACGAATGCTCTGCCATGGACGTCCGATCTTCCGGCCGTTCGCCTTCAGGCCGTGTGCACGGCTGCCATGACCGGTCATCTTTCAGTTTCCCGTCTGCTGACTGCTTTGCGCGACCCGGATGCCCGCGTGCGTCGCCGGGCCATTCCCCTGCTGGAAGACATTCCCATTCCGGAAGAACAGCTTGCGGCCGTTCTGGAAGAACGGGCCGCCGATCCGGATGTCGGAGTCCGTCTGCAGCTCGCCTGCACACTGGGCCGTGTTTCGACGGAACAGGCCGGAGAACTTCTGGGAAGGATTCTGCTTCAGGATCCGAAAAACGAATGGATCCGTCGGGCCGTCCTGTCCTCGCTCACAGCCGATACAGTGATCGACGTGCTGCAAAGTGTCGGACGCCGGCCCGATCCCGATCGTGAACTGACCGCACTGCTGATGGATCAGGCACGCCGGTTTGAAAGGACGGCTGATATCCGCGATTCGATTCAGCAGATTCTGCATCGTGTGGCACACGAAAAGCGGCCATCGGCCGCTGAAATGCGGCTGGCGGCCGACATGATTCGTATGGTACGCCGCACAAAGATTCTGCAGTCGGATTCCGCCACAGCAGAGGTCGTTTCGGCGACCGGCAGACAGGCCGAAATGCTGCTGGACGATGCGGACCCGAACCGCACGGCAGCCGCTCTGGAAGTGTTTGCTGCTCTGGAGAATCTGCCGGACAGCCTCCGGAATCGCGTGCTCGATCTGACCGGATCCGTCCATCCACCGCTTCTGCAGGAAGCCGCTTTGAAGGCTCTTGTATCGGTCGGCGCCGTTCGAACGGTTCTGAACCGCTGGTCGGAACTGTCGCCGGAGCGCCGCCGTCAGATCCAGGAACTGGCCGTGGAACGCGAATCATCTGCGGCGGATCTGCTGGATGGCATTGAAAGCGGTCTGCTGTCCGGGTCCGATCTCGATGCAGTCTGTCGCGAGCGGCTGTTCACTCATCCGAACGCCGCTGTTCAGCAGCGGGCTCAGCAGGTGCTGAAGTTTTCATCGCAGACGCAGCGGCAGCAGCTTGTGCGGGAATGGACGGCACGGGTGCAACGGCTGTCCGGAGACCCTTCAGACGGCGCTGCAGTGTTCCGTCGTCGATGCGCAGTCTGTCATCGTCTCGAAAACACGGGCCAGCAGATCGGTGCGGATCTGTCGAACCTGCGCGACCGCAGTGTGTCGACTCTTGTGACGGCCATTCTGGACCCCAATCGGGCTGTGGAAAGTCGTTTTTTGAGCTACACGGCGGTGCTGGCCGACGGGCGGACCGTGTCCGGCCTGGTACAGAACGAAACGGAAACGTCTCTGACCATCGTCGGCAGCGACGGAAAAACGCGGGAACTGCTGCGTGCGGATCTTGAACAGCTTCTGGCATCCGGCCGTTCCTTCATGCCGGAAGGATTCGAACGGGATCTGACAGAACAGGACCTGGCGGATGTCATTGCCTTTGTGCAGGCGGCCGATACTCCGTGGAAACGCTTTGCCGGCAATCTGCCTCGCCGCATCTCTGCTGAAGACAACGTTCTGATCCTGCCGGTTGCGGCGGCCGAATTCTACGGCCCGAATATCGTTTACCGGGCTGATACCGACTCGGCGGTCCGCTGGACATCTTCGGAAGACCGGCTTGTCTGGCAGATTCGTCCAGACGGCTGGGGGCACTGGGACGTGGAGTTCGACTACGTCTGCCCCGATGCGCATGCCGGCGGGCGTCTGAAACTGGCCACGCAGGCCCGCCAGATGAGCGCCAGTGTGCCGGGAACCGGAACTCCGGGAGTACGGCGCCGCTGGAAAGCCGGTTCTCTGGAACTGTCGCCCGGTCTGCTGACTCTGACTCTGTCACCGGACGGGGATCCGGAATTTCCTCTGTTCGAACTGCATTCGGTGCGGCTGACGCGACAGAAACGATGATGCCCTGGCCGCCAGGCGGCCGCGCAACAGGCAGGCCGATCCGTCGAAGACGAATCGGCCTGCTCACCCCCCTGGTTCCGGATGTCCTCGTGGAATGAGGCAGCCGTTCCGACGATACGGCGGTTTCAGTTCACACTGCGGTTGCTGAATTTCGATGCAGATTCCGAAGCCCGGATACGATTGGACCGTGTCGGATCCGACGGATTGCGGGGAACCGGACGACCGCTGGACTGATCAGCGATACGGTTTTTCTTCGGATTCCAGCCGGCCGTCGACCAGATTGGATATTCGTCGGCGACGCTGATGGCCAGATCCTGCAGAACGTTCCGCAGTCGGCGGACAGTCATGTTTTTGTTGGGAACGACCCGTTGCAGAACGAATCGTTTATTCGTCGGGATGTAGGCGAAGAACTTCCCGTTTCCCAGGCGGTCATTGGCGGCCAGCAGCCGCAGCAGGGCCGTTCGCGGGACCTCGGCGGCGGTGCGGGGAATCTGATCCAGCCAGGCCATGATCCAGATGGATTCTTCATTGCGGCTCAGCACAGCCGACATGCTGAATTTCCATTCTTCGCCGTTGATGCTGGTCTTGAACGCGAAATCGTACCGTTTGTCGGTTTTCGTCGGCTTCAGATGGATGGCCTGCAGAGCCTGTCCCAGTTCGTCTTCGGAAAGCTGTCCCTGGGCGCGGGGTCGGTCATCGGGGTCGTCGGCCCGTACCGCCGCGGCTGCCAGCAGCATCGGCAGCAGAAAAATGCTCACACGCGTCATCACCATCGCCCTCCTGGCTGTTCCTGGCCCGTCCCTGCAGATCGACGGCCATCATCGGACCGCCGATTCCGAAATCGGCTGCAATGGCCGCCAGGAAGCGGGCATCGGCCGATTCTGCTGCTGTATCTTCCGTCAGGCTCCGTACAGGTGACTCAGACAGATTTGTGACCAGGTTTCGAATTCGTCCCGTTCGCGTACCAGTTGTTCCGGTGGCGCGAATCCTGCGTCTATCATCGACTTTTCGCGTGGCAAAACTTTGGGACTGTCCAGCCGGAAAATGTGAACAATTCCCAGATGAACGCGTCCCACATCGGTTTCGTCGTCGTTGATCAGTCCGGCACAGGTTTCCGTCCAGTCGGACTGCAGATCGATTTCTTCGGCAATTTCGCGTTTCATTCCTTCCAGGTAGGGCGTCTGGCAGCCATCCCGGTCCAGCGTGGACACATGTCCGCCGACGCCCACGGACCGCAGCGAATGCAGCCGCGATTCGCCCTGTCCGCTGCCCCGGCGGTAATGAAACACCTGCCCGTCGCATTCGAAGATGCAGTACGGGATGAGCTGTTTGAACGAAGGATCTTTTTCCATTTCCGGCCGCGGACGATAACTGGCATACACCGGATCCAGAATGACGTTCAGATAGCGTTCCGTGTCGCTGCAGAACCCCTGAAAATGACCGACTTCGTGAAACACGTCTGTGGGAATCACCAGAACATGTTCCACGGCTGTTTCCGTACCGGACATCAGTGCGTCTCCCTGTCTTCTGCGCCTTGGTTTTCGGATAACAGATCGGTTCCTCCGTGCATCAGATTCCGCACGGCGGCCGAAACATCGTTCTGCCGCATCAGCGACTCGCCCACCAGCACACCTCCCACGCCGGCCGCGGCCAGCCGTCTGATGTCACTGTGAGAACGAATTCCGCTTTCGCTGACCAGCAGGACATCTTCGGGAATGCGGGGCAGCAGAGAAAACGTGTGCTCCAGCGACGTCGTGAAGGTTCTCAGATCCCGATTGTTCACGCCAGTCATTCGCGTTCCGGTGTTCAGTACGGCATCCAGATTCCGTTCGTCGTACAGTTCGATGAGCGTCTGCATGCCCAGTTCGGACGCTTCATCGTGCAGCATCTGCAGTTCGTCCGGTTCCAGACATTCGGCGATCAGCAGAATGCAGTCGGCTCCGGCCGCGCGGGCTTCCAGAATCTGATAACGATCCAGAATGAATTCCTTGCGCATGACGGGCAGACGAACCTGGGCGCGAATGCGGCGCAGGTAATCCAGGTGTCCCTGAAAAAACTTTTCATCCGTGAGCACACTCAGACAGTGCGCTCCACCGGCTTCGTACGCCTGAGCGATCCGGACCGGATCGAAATCGGACCGAATGATTCCGGCCGACGGCGAAGCCTTTTTGACTTCCGCGATGAGTCCCGGCCGGCCCTGTTCCAGAGCCGCACGAAAATCCCGGACCGGCGGAGCGTCCCGGATCTGCGTGGTGAGCTGCTTTTCGGAGATCCGGCTGCGTGCGGCAGCGATTTCCTCACGCTTGTGGCGTACGATGTCGGACAGCACGCTGGACAAGAAACACGACTCCCGCCGGTGGAACACACACGCAGCCTTTCTCAGGCCGTTCCAGGGTCCGGATGATATCGATGATCGCATTCCGGAACATTCGCAACAGCCGTTCGGTGCCGGCATTTTCTGAATCCCATTTCATCTTCTCGCCATGACAGCGGCGCAGGACGAACTGACGATCGGAACCATCCTGTCAGGAACCTGTTTCCTGCTCATGCTGGCGGTCAGCCTGCGCATCGGTCACCGGTGGTGGCAGTGTCTGCGCCGCGGTCGGTCTCCTGTTCCTGCTGCCGAACGGTCCTTCCATTTCGTGCCGCTGCCGCTGCTGGTCTTCGGCCTGCTGACAGCTCTGTTCATATCGGCAAATGCTCTTTCGGTCTCTGTTTCGCAGTCGGCTCCGCCGACATCCGAACTTACAGAAAAAACTCTGAGAAGCATCCTCCGACAGACCATCGTCCTGGACATCTTCCTCACGGCCGTTCTGGGAATTCCCCTCATCCTGCT
The DNA here is from genome assembly GCA_015485495.1 of Planctomycetaceae bacterium. Classification (GTDB taxonomy): domain Bacteria; phylum Planctomycetota; class Planctomycetia; order Planctomycetales; family Planctomycetaceae; genus S139-18. Next base: position 25,442 of record WFTL01000037.1, on the reverse strand, counting down.
GAACAGCAGCCGCCGGCAGGCGGAAGTGACGTTTCCGTCGGCCGACTTCCCTGCGGATTCTGTCTCTGCGGACAGACCGCCCATCGGAACGGTCGGCCGCACTGTTCGAGCGTGGAACTTTCCCACCGAACTGAAATACGCCGCTGAAACGTGCGCGGTGGCCTGGCTGCCCGTTGTGGCTCTGCGTCTGCTGGTGGCCGGTGCGTCCGAATCAGACAACCATCATCCTCTTCTGGAACTGGTCGCCACGCAGCCGTCCGACGGCGTCCTTCTGCTGACTGTGGCGGCCGCCGCCGTCCTGGCGGCTCCGGTGACAGAGGAGCTTCTTTACCGCGTTATCATTCTGGGTGGGCTGCTGAACGATTTCGGAGGGCAGAATCCGACTTCGCCGGCGGCGGCCATTGCTGTGTCGTCTCTTCTGTTCGCGTTCGCTCACGGCTTTCCGGACAGCATCGCTCTGCTTCCTCTGGCAGTCCTCATCGGCTGGATCTACTTCCGGCGGCGCAGCTACCGAACTGTGGTGCTCATCCATCTTCTGTTCAACGCATTCAATATCCTTCTGGCAGGACTGGGCATGCTGTGATGCGCTGCTGTCGGTGTCAGACGGATGTCTGTTTCGTCAGTGAGGAAACAGCTCATGTGTTCTGCTTCCCGGTCGCATCCGCTGTTCTGTTCACCGGACGAAGCGGTTCAGGATATTCCTTCAGACAGCACGGTCGTCTCCGGCGGTTTCGTGGGAGCCGCTCATCCGGAAGCCCTGACGGCCGCTCTGGAACGCCGTTTTCTTTCAGACGGTGAACCCCGCGGCCTCACACTGATCTACGCCGCAGGACAGGGCGATGGAAAAGACCGCGGCCTGAACCACCTGGGCCATGCCGGACTGATCCGCCGTGTGATCGGCGGCCACTGGAAACTTGTTCCGAAGCTCGGCCGACTGGCCATCGAAAATCAGATCGAAGCCTGGAATTTTCCTCAGGGGGTCATCTGCCACCTTCTGCGCGATATCGCCGCCGGACGCCCCGGGTGCCTCACCAAAGTCGGTCTGGGGACATTCATCGACCCGGAACACGGCGGCGGCCGCATGAACGACATATCAACCGATGTCCTGGTGGAACGCGTCCGCCTGCGGGGAGACACCTGGCTGCTGTATCACGCCTTTCCGATTCATGTCGGACTGATTCGCGCCACGCGGGCCGATCGAAAAGGAAATCTGTCGATGGCCGAAGAAGCCGTTATCGGAGAAGTCCTGCCAATCGCTCAGGCCGTCCACAACAGTGGCGGTCTGCTGATCGCTCAGGTACGCGAAACCATCGATACGTGTCTGCCTCCGCAACAGGTCGACGTGCCCGGGATTCTTGTCGATCGAATCGTCACGGCCGATGCTTCGCAGCACGATCAGACGTTCGCGGAATCTCTGAACCCGGCCTATTTTACCGCCGCCGGGGCGATGCAGCCGGATCCGCAGCCCCCGGCCCCGTCTGCCGCCCCCGTGACCGCTCGGCAGATCATCGCCGAACGGGCCTGCTGCGAACTGCGTCCCGGTGACATCGTCAATCTGGGGATCGGCGTTCCCGAACAGATCGCTCAGGCGGCTGCTGAACGCGGTCTTCTGGACCGTGTGACTCTGACTGTCGAGAGCGGACCGATTGGAGGAATTCCGGCCGGAGGACTCAGTTTCGGCGCGTCCGCATATCCGGATGCAGTCGTCGACCAGCCCGCTCAGTTCGACTTCTACGACGGCGGCGGACTCGATTTCGCCGCTCTGGGAGCTGCGGAAGTCGACGGCTGCGGCAATGTGAACGTCTCACGGTTCGGATCGGTTCTTGCGGGAGTCGGAGGCTTCGTCAACATTTCCCGCAACGCCAGGCGGCTGGTATTTTGCGGAACAATGACATCCGGCGGCCTGGAAATCGATGTGAGAAACGGTGAGCTGAAAATTGTGCGTGAAGGAACCATTCGCCGGTACGTCCGTCAGGTGCAGCAGATTTCCTTCAGCGGTGTCCTTGCCCGAAAAGAACAGCGGGATGTCCTGTTCATCACGGAACGTGCTGTTTTTCGTCTGGTTCCTTCGGGACTGGAACTGATGGAAACGGCTCCCGGAATCGACATCGAACGCGACGTCCTGTCCGTCATGCAGTTCTCACCGACGATTCGGAATGTCCAGCCCATGCATCTGCCCTGTTTCGAATGACACATTTTCTGCATCCAGTCGGCCGGATCGTGTGACCGTGTGGTTCTTCCCGGTGTCGATGGACGTGAAACAAATGGTCTCCGTTTTTCGATTGCTGACAGTCCGATGATGCAGAACGGAAAACCAGAAAAATGTTCAGTAACAGCACTATCAGGGGACTGTACGACTGTTGACAGATGGTGCGCCAACTCATGTTCTGAACGCAAAAATCCGCGAAACGAACCAGATGGAGGGTGTTGATAACCTATTGATAATCCCGAAACGACCGATGGAAAACGGGTGGCTGTTTCGGCCGATCTTCCCCAGAGACGGGCTGCCGCACATGGCGCGTTGAAGGGGGGGGAAACACCGTCATTCGGCGCCTGGCTGTGGCAACAGGTTGTTCACATGTCTGTGGAAATCTCCGACCGATCTGTATCGGTAACGATTCAGCGTTCTGGCAGTGCGTCGGGATTCCGGGACAGAGAACTCGAAATACCCTGCCTGTGCGATTCGGATGCGCACCTCGAAAGACAGTACTTTCCTGTGTTGTTCTTCTCATCGGTGATCAATGATCGGACCATTCGTGTAGTGCGTTCTGCGACAGCAACATGGCTGAAAAAAGAGGCTCAGCGCGGGAGTGTGTCTGGCGCGATTCGGCCGGTGCGGATGTGTGGGGACCGATTGTCGGAGTGAGCAGATGACCGAACAGCCCCGCTGCCGAGGGGCCAGGCGGCGGGGCTGTGGATGTTTTTCCGGAACAACAGCGGATTCACCGTGCGGATGCCGGTACCGTTTTCAGCGGATTTCCGTGACAGCAGATCTCAGTAGATGCCGCGGTAGTTCCAGTAGGGAAAGTAGAAGTAGTAGTTCAGACCGCGCGACGGGTTGTTGTACCGGTACGGCAGCACCGGCACAGACGGCCGCGGTCGCACGGCCGGTCCGGTGCGCGTCGAATGCGTCACGATCGTCCGGTGCCTCGGATGCCCCGTCAGAATTTCCATTGTCGCATCGTGCCGGTACGACGGGTTCACATTGTATTCCGCCCGGTTGAAGGGAATCGCTTCGTAGATCCGGCGATACGTTTCTCCCAGGTCGTCGGACGACACGACCGGATGACGGCCGGCCGCTGCCGCCTGATCGCCCGGTGCGCCGCCAGGAACGGCCGATTCCTGGTCCGCGGCTGTTCCATTCGGCGCCGGTGCATCCGCCGGGCCGGCAGCGGGTGCAGCGGGCGGCAGGCCGCGAGCCGGGTTGATCGTGATGGACCAGTCATCGGTCACCTGATGGTCTTCTCCACGCGATGCTTCGGACAGCGCCGCGCAGACGACCGTTGCCATCCACGCCGCCAGACAGATTCGAAATCGAACGGACATCACATTTCCCCCTCACAGATTCGCTGTCGATTCGGATCAGCACGACGTCCCGCTGTTCGAAACAGCGGCCGCCGGTCGATGCTGTCCTGAGCATGCGAACGGGGTCGACCCTGTGTCAACGGCCGAACTGCAGCGCCGCGTCGATCCGCAGCGAAACGACAGGAAACAGACGTGATTCGGGTTATGCGGGTTTGTGGCCGATGTACAGCATGGCCACTCCGCCGGTCAGCGGCGTCCAGGACGTGCGTTCCAGACCGGCTTCTTCCATGATGGCCGTCAGAGCATCGCCCGAAGGGAATTCCGACACCGACTGCGGCAGGTATTCGTAGGCGGCCTGGCGGTTGCGCACGAGCATCTGCCCCAGCACGGGCAGCACATGGCGGAAATACCACAGGTAGGCCCGGCTGAGCAGACGGCCGTCCGGCACGGAAAATTCCAGCACCACCACGCGGCCTCCAGGCAGACACACGCGGGTCATTTCTTCCAGTCCGCCGATGGTGCTGGCAATGTTCCTCAGCCCGAAAGCCACCGAAACGATCTGAAACAGATTGTCTCGGAACGGCAGAGCCAGTGTGTCGGCTTCCAGAAATGTGACGCGGCGATCCTGCCGTTTCCGATCGGCCAGGCGGAGCATCGGGTGAGTGAAGTCGGTGCCGATCACGGCCGTGCGGTCATCGGCCGCTTTTCGCCAGGCGAATGCCAGATCGCCCGTACCGGTGCACACGTCCAGAATGGGAGCCGAACCGGCCGGGGCCGCCAGGCGCACCGCGCGGGCCCGCCAGTAGATGTCGGTTCCGGCCGACAGAAAGTGATTCATGAAATCGTAGCGACCGGCGATTTCGCCGAACATCCGGCGAATGCGGGCTCCGGATTTGTCCACGGGCATCGCTGCAGTCTTTCTTCGATCCGGAACCGGCCAGGGACTGCGGTGTCTCCCCCGCAGAAACACATCCTTCCCGGCGGCGAACATCGCTGCATCATGGCAGCCGGACGGAACGATCAGCGGACAGAATCGGAGGTTTCTGAAGATTCCTTCGATGAAGAATCGCAGTGGCTCAGCGCCAGCAGACAGTAGGCCGTCACCAGATGCGGATCTCCTTCTTCCCATCGCGGGGCGGTGGGATTGACCCAGCTTCCGTTGCGGTTCTGCAGCTTCCGCAGCCGGTCGACCAGTTCCCGGCGCCAGTCGTGTTCCCGCCCCTGAGCGTCGATGAAGCGGTCTTCACCCAGAGCCCTCATGGTCTTTGCAAACGTATGCAGGTAGTAGAAAAGTCCCTGATCCCCCATGCCGGGGTTTTCGTCGAGCGTGTAATGACGGCGGATCCATTCCGTGGCAGCCGTCACCCGGGGATCGTCTGCGTCCAGCCCGGCGTAGATGAGGCTTTTCAGTCCGGCGTAGGTCATGCTGCCGTAGGAACGCAGGCCGCCGTTCTCCGTCGTACCGGCCTTCGAATCGCCTCCGGCCGCCGGCGTGTAATAGAACCCGCCGTCGTTGATCCGTCCGGCGAATTCCGTCGTGTTGTATTCCGATTCGAGATTCTGCGTCCGGGAAACGAACTGCAGCACCATCCGCATTTCCCGGGAATCTTCCGACATGCCGGCCGCCCGCAGCGCTTCGATGTAGAATTCGGAATTGCACAGGTCGGGCCGCTGGTGCCGCCCGTAACCGGCTCCGCCCCACGCCGGATCGGACGATTCGATGCCTTCGCCTTCGTCCCACTGCAGGCCGGACAGAAAATCACGGGCCCGGGCGATCGTGTCGCGATATCGGCCGTCGCCGTCCGCTGCTGAAAACACCATCACGGCAATGCACGTTTCGTAATTGCGGTGCAGACTGTCCGGACCGTAGATGCCGCCATCCGGACGAATGTGGGATTCCAGATGCGCCAGAGCCGCGGCCACCGACGCATCATCCGCATCCCGGCCCGATGCCAGCAGGGCTGCGGTCACCAGTCCCGTGATTCCCACCGCTTCGGAATGCGTCCACGAACCGTCGGCATTCTGGCGGCCTTCCAGAAAGGCAACCGCCCGCTGCCGCATATCGGCAATCACCGGATCACCGGCCCGCAGCGCCCCACACACGACCGAAAACAGAATAACACCCACTGCTGTCTGCTGCTTCATTCGTCTGGTACTCCCCCGACACCCGGCCCGATACCTGGAACTTCAAGAATCCCAATGCCGGGCAGACGGCGTGCCCGTCTGCCCGGCATTGAACGGCTGAACAGTCCGGATACCATCGTACGCCGCGGGCGGCCCGAAGTCCGCACGCAACCTGAATCCGCTGCTCTTTTTTTCTGTTCCTCAGGAAGTTGCCCCGTTCTGCGGAGTCAGCCGCGGGGCGGCCGGATGACCGGCTTCCTGGCCTCTGTTTTCGTCTGACCATCGTGACCGATTCCGATTCTCTGCCGCTGCTGTCGGCCGGCGACTGCACTCCGGTTCCCGTGTTCAACTGTCCCGTTCTGCTGCGGCGCAGTCCGGATGGACGTCTGATCGGCCGAGTGGCCAGCCTGCCGGACATCGAAGTGGACGGTACGACCGAACGCGATGTGCTCATCCGAATCACCCGCCGGTTCCGATGCCGGATTCAGGACTGTCTGGACCGCAGCATTTCGATTCCCTGGATCGACCCGCCCCAGGAACCTCAGCCCGGAGAGCAGCAGCGATTCGTTCCCGTCCACCTGGACCGCCGGGAGTCTCCACCCCCATAACGGGCCGCTCCGGACAGCGGACGAAAGCCGGCAGGAAAAGGCCAGCCGGGGTGGGCACCTGTCCCAGTGCCGCCACCGCAGACGGTGCGGCCCTGCAGTGAAAGTTTGTGTGCATCATGGAATACCGTCTACTTGGCGACACAGGCCTGTCGCTGTCGCAGTTGTCGTTCGGCGCCTCGTCTTTAGGAGCCGAATTTCGGCAGATCGACCTGCAGGAAGCTCTGCACAGCGTGCGCGTTGCGATCGACTGCGGCATGAATTTCATCGACACCTCGCCGTACTACGGGCGCGGCATGAGCGAGGTGCTGCTGGGCCAGGTGCTTCCCGACATCCCGCGGGATGCGTATTTTCTGGGAACCAAACTGGGCCGCTATGCGCCGAACCATTTCGATTTCAGCGCCCGACGGGTGGCGGAAAGCGTGGACGTGTCGCTGCACCGGATGCGGGTGGATCATCTGGATATCGTTCTGTGCCACGACCTGGAATTCGTGGACATGTCGCAGATCGTGGAGGAAACGCTGCCGGCTTTGAAGCGCGAAGTGCAGAAGGGCAAGGTGCGGTTCGTGGGGGTCAGCGGATATCCCATGAAGATGTTCCGCTGGGTTCTGGAACGGGCTGAGATCGATGTGATCCTGACGTACAACCATTACACCCTGCAGAACGACCGGGCCCTGGAACTGATTCCTCTGTGCCAGGACCGCCACGTGGGCGTGATGAATGCGGCTCCCTTTTCCGCTCGTCTGCTGACCGATGCGGAGCTGCCGGCGTGGCACCGGGCGGCGCCGGACGTGCGGGCGGCCGCACGGCGTGCGGCGGAACACTGCCGGGCGGCCGGCAGCGATCTGGCGAAGCTGGCTCTGCAGTTTTCCGCGGCCCACCCGGGATTTGCCACCTGCATCGCCGGTTCGGCCAGTCCCGAACGGGTTCGCCAGTGGGCCCGGTGGATCGAAGAACCGATCGACCAGCAGCTTCTGGCGGATGTTCAGGACATTCTGCGTCCGGTGCACAACCGGGTCTATCTGGAGGGGCGCCCGGAGAACAACGATCCGATCGACGACAAATGACCGATCTGCGGCCTTTGCGGAACATCAGCGATCAGCGGCCGCTTTTCCGGCCGCATTGCGTTCGATGCGTTTCAGCAGATCCGGCCAGGCCGGGTCGTCGTGGAACACGATCAGGTCCGGATCGTTCGTGACGTGATCGAAATCGTCGATTCCGGCGTCGACAGACTGCGTCAGCAGTTCCAGTCCGCGCTGCCGAAAAGCCGCACGATCGGAATCCGGCATGCTCTTCTGTTCTGCCGCTCGTCCGTAAACGCAGGCCGTGTTGTACAGGGTCCAGCGGTAATACGATTCCACCTGCGGCGGCACGCGTCGGAGGGTCTGTTCGGCCAGTTCCAGGCCATCATGAATGTTTCCGGAACGAACGCGGGCCAGAGCGAGCGTGCTTTCGGTAAACACGTCTCCAGGACTGAAGCGGTTCGCCTGTTCGATGTCCTCCAGAGCGGACGCCACATCATCGGCCCTCAGCAGCAGGGAAGCACGGACCAGCCGCAGGTCGGCCGACAGCGGATCCAGTTCCACCAGTTCGTTCGCCAGTTCCAGAGCTTCCCGATACTGCCCCTGGCGTTTCTTTTCCCACACCTCGTCTCGCCGCCGCCTCACACTGGAAAACCGCTGATCGCGCTGCAGCCGCAGACGGGCTTCCCGCCGCAGATCTTCCACCGGGGATATCAGACTGCGGTTGATGGCGCGCCGCGCTTCCGGGTGATCCACCTGTCCGATCTGCCCGAGAAGCTGTCGGGCCCGCTGCACGAGTTCGACATCTGGTTCATCCGCGGCCGCGATCGCCTGACAGGCGGCGTGATAACGATCCAGAAGCAACTGCAGAATCTCAGGCGTCAGGTGCCCGGCCACCGCCCTCAAAGCCGCGGCCACGTCGGCCGGAGATCCGTCCAGAGATTCCGCAAGAACGTCCACGGCCCGCGGGTGCCGCCATTCGATGAGTCGTCTGAGAAGCTGCGGGCGCAGCCGACGGGGCAATGACCGGCTGTCGATGATGACGCTGAGCTGTTCATCGGTGGCACAGCGCAGCACGGCGGCGAACACGGGCATTTTTCGATACTGCGGCTGCCCCGACTGCTGCAGGTCATACAGCCGTTCGGTCCAGCGGGAATCGGGCGACTGCTGAATGGTACGGATCAGTTCGGAAGTGAGCAGACCGGATTCCAGCCGTCGGGTGATGCATGCAGCAGCCAGGTGCGCATCCGACAGTTCGGGCGACGAAGCCACCATGCCCAGCAGCACGTCCTGTGCTTTCGGATCTGTCACCCGCAGCAGATATTTCCTCGCAGATTCCAGAAACGTGCCGTCGTGCCGATGCAGAAACGCCAGCATCCGCGGCAGATGCGGACTGACGAGAACCGGATCGGGCGGCACCGGTTGCGCCGGCGTGCGGCCGGCCGTGCTGTTGTCGCCGGTGCCCGCATCAGCCGGGGCGGCCGCATCCGAAGACCGGGGACTGGCCGAGGCTCGTTCGAGCTGAACGGTGGCATGTTCCGACACGAAAGCCAGCCAGCGCAGATCCTGCGTCTCCATGATCTCCTGAACAATCGCTTCCCGGAGATCCGGAAACCGGACCGCTTCGGCCCACACCGACCGCAGGGCAGCGTCCGTGTCAGGACCGATACACCGAACCAGAGTGCGTGCAGCCGTGCGGACCGTATCGGGCAGCACGCGCGGACCGGCCGTTCCGTGCATCCAGGACAGCAGGGTTTCCTGCAGTGTCGATACGCCCAGCGGACTGCTCACCCGATCCAGCAGGTCCAGAGTGAGTTTCAGGTCAGCCGGTGTTCCCTGGCGGGCCCGGGACAGCACGTCCTGCAGTTCCGCATCGCTCAGCCGATCGATGCACGATTCCAGAGCCGCCCGTCGAATGCCGGGAATATCGGAAGACAGTTCCCGCAGGGCTTCCGCCACCGGAAGCCCTTCATAAAGCGACCGAACGGCGGCCGCAATGGCTTCCGTTTCGGATGCATGCAGCAGCGGACCGGGATGATGACCGCTGTACTGAAATCCGCTCACATGGAACTCCGTGAACTGAACGGGTGGAGGAAACCCGCGGGGGACCCGCTGTCTCAGCATGGCCCCGCGGCGGCCCGCCTGCTTCAGCCACTGGAACACGGCCGTCGGCAGACGTTTCTGATCGATGCGGTCGGCCGACAGCACCACCCGGCTGACTCCCGCCTGACTGACGTTTCGCAGTTCCCGGTCGATCACCCACAGCGCCGGCAGGTCGATCGTCCGACTGATGCGAATCCGAGCCAGACAGCCCTGATGTCCGATGCGCTCTGTGCGGACATTCATCAGGCGACGCAGGGCCGCGTTGAGATCGACGGACACCGGTCTGGCTCCGGGATTCCATTCCAGCCGCAGCGGCACTTCTCTGGGGGATCCCGACGCCACCTGAAAGCTGATCCATCCGGCCACCGATTCGCCGGGCGGCAGAACCTTCGCAGTCCGAAACAGACGATCGGTCCGGCGAGGACGCGGAGACGCGGACCGTTCGGCATAGTGAAGCTGCCACTGCGATTCGGACACCGCCAGTGCCTGCGACGACACATTCGTGATCTCCAGAAACAATTCCAGCCGGCCGGTCAGCCGGCCCAGTGCGTTGCTGGTCGGCGACTGAAACCGGAACTCCAGAACGTCGATCTGCAGGCGATCCGGACCGGTGTCAGAAAAGGCCGATGACGCACGGCCCACACCAAACCCGGTCAGCAGCATTCCGGTCAGCAGCACCCGAACAGCCGCCGGGCACCGGAATCGTGACAGCACATGCCGGCCGAATGATTTCACACAATCCTCACAGCAACCCGTGATCCGTCTCAGTGCCCTGCCATCGACCGCCGGCCCGCCACGGGGAACGGACAGCGGGCAGAAACGACAGCAAGGACGGCCGATTCCGGTGCATCATACGCATCTGCCCCCACGTTGTACCGATTTCGTCTGGAACGATTCTGCAGAAATTGTGTGTCACGCGGGCGCCGGAACCGGCCAGGACGGCGTCCGTCCGGTTTGTTCTGTCCTCTGCAGGAGACGTTTTTCGAAAATCACCGACGCCGGATGTGGCCGGAATGCAGCAGACTGTTCCATGCCGCGGCACCCGAACCGCCCGGGTTTTCACAGGGCCGTGCGGTTCATTCCGGAATCCGGCATCGTTTCATGGGGCGTTTTGGCAACACACCGGCCGTACCGCCGGTGTTCAGCCGTTTGTTTTTTTTCGACGTGACGCCCATTGGCAACCCATATTAGGCAGACAGGATCAGTCTGCCGACGTGCAGCTCGTGCCGGCCCGTCAACACGGCGCCTTCCGCAGGCTGTCCCGTCAAACAGACCAGTCAGTGAACACGACACGGCGGTACCACAGACCGACCAGACCTTCCCGGACACGGGACCGAGCTGCCGTCTGACGAACAAGATGATGAAAACGAAAACAGGGGAGACCATTCAGATGCACATTTTCAGCGCACTCAAAAACGACGAATGCGGTTTCGTGGTTTCCGCGGAACTGGTTCTTGTTGGCACGATTGTGGTCATCGGCATGATCGTCGGTCTGACGGAAATGAGCTTCAATGTGAACCAGGAACTGGAGGATGTCGGATCGGCCATCGGCGGCATCAACCAGACGTATTACTACACGCTGGCCGCCGGACCCAAAGGCGAATCCGTGGGCAGCACGTTCCTCGATTTCGAAGACGAATGCGACAACGCCTGCAACATCACCTGCAATTCTCCCGGGCGGCAGGAAGTCAGCGGATACTGATCGCATCCCCGGCGGAAACGATTCGGCCACCCGGAACCGGGCCAGACCCGTTGACAGGCTGCGCCTGGAAGCGGCCTGACGGCATCTGAGGAAGGCATCTGCGGAAAACCGCGCCGACGGCGGGACAGCCCGGTGTGGCAACACAGCGGCGCCAGCAGTGCAGACGGATTCCCGGCTGTTCGGAAAAACAGTGCGCAGGCCGATTTTTGCCGCCACTTTGGCTGTTTTTCGCGTACGCATCGAATACGACAGGCTGTCTGTCGGATTCCGATTGGTTTCGGATCGTCGAATCTGATCCTGCACAGTCAACCAGCGGCAGGGGTCCGGATCCGCCACCGGCAGTCGGACGCGGCAGCCGTTTTTTCGAACGTGGAACCGTTTCAGCAGGATGGACGCCTCCATGGCACAGCAGCACGTTCTGATCACCGGCGGCGCCGGATTCGTGGGAAGCCACCTGGCCGAACGGCTGCTCGACCGCGGCAGCGCCGTCACGATTCTCGATGATCTCTCGACTGGCAACTATGCAAACATCGCCCATCTGGAAGGGCACGAGAACGTTCGGCTGCTGATCGACACGGTGTTCAATGAACACCTCATGGAAGACCTCATTCGATCGCACGACCGGGTGTTCCACCTGGCATCGGCCGTCGGCGTCAAACTCATCATCGAACAGCCGGTGAAAACGATTCAGACGATTGTCGGCGGAACGGAAATCGTCCTGCGGTACTGTTCGCGCTACCGGAAACCGGTCCTGATCACCAGCACAAGCGAAGTTTACGGAAAAGGAACTCACATTCCGTTTCGTGAAGACGACGATGTTGTCACCGGCCCGACCAGCAGGCATCGCTGGGCCTATGCCTGTTCGAAGGCCCTCGATGAGTTTCTCGCACTGGCCCACTGGCGCGAAACCCGCCTGCCGGTCGCCATCGTGCGGATGTTCAATACGGTTGGTCCCCGTCAGACGGGAAAATACGGAATGGTGGTGCCGCGGTTCGTCCAGGCGGCGCTGCGCAATGAGCCCATCGAAATTCACGGAGACGGTCGGCAGTCCCGCTGTTTCGCTCATGTGTCCGACGTCACGGCCGCTCTGGTCACGATTCTGGACACCCCTGCCTGCTTCGGGAAAGTCATCAATGTGGGCAGCGACGAAGAAGTCACAATCCGGGACCTGGCTGAACGAGTCGTGGAAATCACGGGCAGCCGCAGCGAACTGCGGTTCGTCCCGTACAGTGACGTGTATGGAGACGGCTTCGAAGACATGCAGCGGCGCGTGCCGTGCATCGAACGGCTCCAGGAACTGACCGGACATCGTATGACCCGCAGTCTGGACACGATCATCCGTGATGTCGCCGAATCGTGCCGTCACCGCACGTGAACGGTGTCCGCGGCGCTCTGATCTGCCGCATTCTTTCTGCAGGTCGAAATCAGGGGGACGCCCGGCGGGCATGCAGACGGTTTTCATTCCGGGCGTCGGACACCTGCAGCCCTGTCAGACACCAGAACCGTCAGGTCCCGTAACACGGGTGCCTCAGCCATGTTGCGAAAGGCCGTCGGGCATCAACGGTTTGGGCTGTCCATCAGGGTTGCCGGCATTTGGCAGCTTTGGTGCTCGCAATCCGCGACTTCAACAGGCAGAATGAACTGGCTGCACGTGACAGACTGCTGTTCAGAAAATCGCCAGTGGTTTCTTCCGGCTCAACGATGTTCCTGCGGCTGCACGATTGTGGCAAAGTCCCCGGGCCGCCTTTCGAGATTCCGTGTTGAGCAGAAGCCGTTCGGCAGCACACACGGATGCTCGGCACACTTTTCGACGAAAGGGAACGAAATGGCTGGCGAACTGACTTTTCGATGGATCCGGGGCACAGCGGTCCTGCTGGCCGTCTGCAGTCTGATCCTTTCATCAGCAGCCCAGGCACAGCATCGCAGCGGCGGGCATCACGGCAGAGGAAGCCACGGCAGTGGAGGACATCACGGCAGTGGAGGGCATCGCAGCGGCGGGCATACCATCGGACACGGCGGTCACTCCGGCAGCCGTCACGGGCATTCGTTCGTTGCACATGGATTCGGCCGTTATCACGGAACGTACGCGGTGGTGTCCGGCGTCCATTACTACTGGCCTCGGACGGTGTCCGTTCCCCGAGGTCACCACACGGCACAGCCGGTCGTACCGACACGTCTGGAATTCGGGGCGTTTGCTCATGTCGACGACCTGTCGGGGCGTCTGGAAGTCCTGCTCAACGATCTGTGCCTGGACATGCACTACAACTACTCTCACAACCGCGGATTTCGACAGACGTACGCTGAGGCGTGGAACCTGCTGCAGACAGTCCGCCAGATCCATGCGGCTGACCACGCGGCCGACCGCACGAACATCGCTGCCCGGCTGGACGGTGCCGATGCCGTGCTGCATCACATCGACCAGGAGATCCGGGGCTGGTCGCGGATCCATCATCGGCAGGTTGGCCAGCTCGGCATTCTGAACAAACTGGAACTGTCTGCAGCCACCCTGCATCACCTCATGTACGACGCCGGAGTCACCCCCAGCCATTCGTCTTCCGCGCCACCGTCGCCGGCAGGAAGCAGCGCTCCGGCACCCGCTCCTGCTGCTCCGCCGCCACCGCCGCCGGCTGCTCCCGCACCGTGACCGAAACGGGCCTGCGGATCAGTCGTCCAGCCGGAACGGTTCGGTCTGTCCGGAAAAGGACTGTTCCGGCCCGTCGGCTTCCGAACGCCAGGAACCGGTGTGAACGATGCGACAGGTGCCGACGGGCGAATCGTTTTCCGGAGTCCAGTGCACGGTCATCCGGCAGGCCCCCGGCGAAGCGTCGTCGCAGTCGAATTCCACGCGCACGGACCAGTCCGCATCGATGGCTGCCGTCGTCCAGCCGGCCGCTTCCTGCCGTTCCACCCGCACGAATTCCGGATGCGGATAATGGTTGCGCGGATTCACGGTCCGGAAGGACACGGTGACGGTCTGTCCCCGGCGGTATGCCGACTGAGGCGGCAGCAGAACATCCCCGAACTGTCCGGCCGCCGGCGGGGTGTCGGGGCCGACGGCCAGCGGGGCGGAAGTGACCTGCCCGCGCAGGTCCGTGAATCGGTCGGGAACCGGCGTTTCCACAGGGTCTTCATTGAGTGATGCGGCCAGAGCGGCGAATTCCTGGCGATAAGCGGCCAGAGTCCACGGACCGAACAGAGTGTGTCCGCCTTCGTACTGCTGCGTTTCGTATTCTTCACGGGTCGTCACATATCCGGCGTACCCGTTGCTGTAACCGGCGATCACGACATCACGGACCGATTCGGGACCGCACACTCGGCGCAGCGTGTCACGAATCCGCCGCCCGGCCATCGTGGTGAATTCGGCCGGCCCGGCCGCCAGAACCAGCGGCCCCAGACGGGCAACCGTCAGCGACACGGGACGGCCCACCCCCGCCTGCGGCATGTTGTTTCCCGGCGCCAGCAAAATGGCCTTCGGGGCGTGGAGTTTCCGAAGCTGTTCGTCGGGACGGGCATCCGGAAACTGCTGATCCAGAGTGAATTCCAGCAGCGGAACCGGTTCGGTCATGCCTTCCCGGAACAGCGGATGACCGCCTCCGTCTTCCGTCGATCCGGCCGCGAAGGCATACCCCCAGGCGGCCGGAGCGGTCCTTTGTTCACTTCCGCCGGTGAATTCCGGACGCACGCGGACGCAGGACAGATCCACCCACGCCTGACGCGAAACCACCGGCCCGTGCAGTTCGTCTTCCGCCTGTTCGAACAGTTCCCGGGCCACCGCATACTGCCGGTGACCGATGATCCGCGTGGTTTCGAATTCGGTTTCCCCCGGTCCGGTGTTGTCCAGGTTGAGATTTCCGGTGACGTCCCCGCAGTTCGACTGCGCGAACGCTGCCACGAAATCATCGGGCCGCCGATACAGCACGCCTTCTGCTTTTTCAAAGGCCCGTTCCGCATACCCTTTGTTGTCGCCGGACACCAGACGGTTGTGATACGTCATGGTCGTCGGATGCACGGCGAACCAGTTCAGACAGCCGATCGGTCCGTCGGCCGTTTCGAATCGCAGCAGGGTCATCGTCGTATCCGTGCTGCCGGAATAGCGGGCCCGTTCTTCTGCCGGATTGTTCATATACGCCACCAGAGACCGATTGACTCCGGCGTCGGGCACGTCGCCCCGGGCCAGCAGAATGCGGCCGGGACGGGCCGTCCGGTGAGCGTGCCGCACGGCCGACACGACACCGTCGACAATGTTCCGGAAGTACTCCCGATAAAACGGCGTTCCGAACGGCGTTCCCACCCCCGCGTGCCAGAAACCCGCCGGAGCCGCATGCGTGTGCGTGGCCGACAGAATGACGTTGCGCTGCGTGTACAGATCGCCGAATTCCTGCTGCAGCCGGTCCAGAACTTCCAGCGTGAGTTCCTGAGTGATCGATCCCAGATCGCAGACAATCAGTACCAGGCGGCTGTCGTGTTCATCGATAACAAGAAACGCCCGGGCCCGCTGACGCAGATGCAGCCCGCGCCCGATCTGATCCGCCCGCACGAACCCCCAGAACGGAACCCCTGTCACCGGACCGGTGATGTCAGCACTGCCGCAGCCGATGCGATACCCGCGGCTCCGGTCATTGCCCGCCGCCGTTCCCTCAGGAATTGCCGGCAACACCAGCAGCAGCACCGCCGCCAGGCCCTTTGATGAACGCGTCATGTTCCGCTCCTCTGCGCACGCCAGGTCGTCATGTCGATCCCGATGGAAACATTCTGAACACACCGCATCGTCAGTCCGCCGGTTCCGCCGGACCGCCGGCCGGAACCAGCTTCAGACGGCTTTGCGCATGCTGCTGAACGGCCCGATCGCTGAACCACCAGTGCTGCGGCGTTCCGGTCAGCCAGGCATCGATCTGATCTTTCTGATGCGGATGAAAGGTCCGGCCCGTGGAACCGCCGGCCAGCACAGCCCGCACCTTGTCTGAATCTCCGAAGTCCACCACCATTCTCAAAGCCGCCGCAAACGTCACCCGATGGGGGTCATCGAAATCGTACCAGCCGCGGTACAGGGTTTCTCCCGATCCATCCATCGGCAGATCCGCTGTGCCCAGCCAGTCCCGGCCGACTCCGGACCGACGAATCGGATTGTCGAAACGGATCGTATGCACCCGTCCCCAGTGCCACTCGGACGGATCCGGCCCCAGACGGGGCGCCAGCATGTTCAAAACGGCCCGACCGGCCTGCCGAATGATGTCATCGCGTGTTTCCGTGCGATCGGCTGTCGTCTGATCATCGAACCACGGCGACCGACCGTCCAGAACCATCTTCAGAAACCGTTCCTGCCAGTAGTACCACGTCCCCAGCATCATGTCCGTCAGGTCATCACCCAGATCATCCCGAAACGTGGCTCGCGCCGTTTCGCAGTACACTGTCTGGAACACGGTCGGTCCGGCCTGATCGACCGTATCGTGCCGATTCCAGGTGCGCAGCACATCGGCCAGCGGTCGCGTCGTTTCGTCTGCATCGAGAGCGTCAGCCAGGACGTCCGCAGCGGCTTCGGCCATCAGATTCTTCGTGTCTCTTTGAATGGCCCAGTGGTCATCGACCGACAGGCCGGCCGGATGTTCCGCCATGCACTGCTTCAGCCGACGGTAGCGGAAGGACGCCGCGGCGTAGTTGCTGTAGTAGTACGGATAATCCGGCGCAACCACATAATGGTTGGCGGTTCCCAGCCAGCCGCGATCCGGATTCCGGGCATGGGGCATTTCGGCGAACGGGATCCAGCCCTGCCAGTTGTCCGTCCAGGGATTCCGGGCATCCACAACGGTCGGCAGCGTGCCGGTTCCCGCCGTTCGCTGAGGCAGTTTTCCGCTGGCCCGCCGGGCGATGTTTCCCGACGCATCGGCGAAAACGAAGTTGAGCACAATGGAGGTCACCGACGCGATGGCCGCTTCGACATCATCGACGGACTTCGCGGTGAGCAGCGCTGTCAGACCGGTGTCCGGCTGCATCGATTCCGCAGCGGCCCACCGCAGTGTGATGAGCCGATCGGAATCCAGTCCCGGCAGAATGCCCGAAACCACCGGACCGCGCCGGGTGAAACGGATCGTCAGGGTCTCTGTGCGCCGGCCGCCGGCCGCCGATGCATCTTTGATCTGCAGGGTTTCGGTTTCCGTTCGGAAGGGAACGGACTGTCCGCCTTCCAGGTAATGGTCGGCCTGGTTCGGATCGACCGTTTCCACATACAGATCCTGAACATCTCCGTAATTGTTGGTCACGGCCGTCGCCACGAATTCGTTGCGCCCGATGATGAATCCGGGAATCCCCGGAATGCCGGCTCCAACCGCCCGAATCTCCGGCGTGAAAAATCCCACCGCGTACATGATTCCCGGCAGCATGCGGGGATCCAGATGCGGGTCTCCGCTGAGAATCGCGTGTTCTCCGACCGATCGGGACGGACCGGTCACCCAGTTGTTGCTGCCCACATGCAGCGATCCGCCGGCCAGCAGACTCGTCAGACGCCGGTCCTGCAGAACGTTCAGCCGGTCCTGCCCGGAAGCCCGTGACGGAACCGCCGCTGCCGCGCTGTCGAAAAACGATCGGACGGAAACCGATTCCTGCCCGCCTTCGGCAGCGACATCCGGATTGACGTTGATCGGGAAGATCTGCGCAGCGCGGTCCGGGCCCACCGCATCGATCAGTGCCTGGGAAATGATTTCGCTGCGCACATTGGCGCTGGTGTCCCAGGACATCAGGTACAGCAGGCTGAGCGAATCGACGGGCGTCCATTGTTCCGGTGTCAGGCCGGCCAGGCGAAATTCCAGCGGCACATCTCCAGGACACGATTCCACGAACGCGTTGATCCCGTCCGCGAAGGTCTGAAACATCTGCCGGTTGTGTTCATCCAGAATCCCTTCATGCTGTTCGGCCACGCGCCGAAACCCGATCGTACGGGCCTGAACATCCAGATCCCTCGCTGCGTCGCCGGCCAGTTCCGTCAGCCGGCCGGCGGCCCGCAGTTTCAGCAGATGAATCTGAAACAGCCGGTCCTGAGCCGTGACGAACCCCTGTCCGAAAATCACGTCCCTCAGACTGCCTGCCTGGATGAAGGGCATTCCCTTTTCGTCCCGGACGATGGTGATTTCCGCCTGCGGCCCGGCCAGGCGAATCACTCCGTCGGTCTGATACCGGTTCAGACGCGGCACCATCACAGCCACGCCGATCGCCAGAAGCACCGGCAACAGCACCAGGAACAGCAGAACGCGTTTCCGGAAACGTTTTCGCCTCGGCGAATGAGCCTCAGCAGACGGGTCGTCCTGATGTTTTTTGGAAGAACGAAAATCTTCGGGTGTTTCTGTCATGCGGCCTTCCAGGAACAGTCTTCGAACGGAAACAAAGGGCGACGGCGCTGCTGATAATTCAGCCGTGTCATTCGGGCTGCCGTGCAGCCGGGCGTGTCGACCCGAATGAAATGTCGGCACACCGGTTCGTAGGCGGCCACCGGTGCGTTGACGCCTTTGGCCACGACAACGTGGTAAGCAGACGGATCCAGGCCGCAACTGGTCAGTTGTTTCAGACTGAACGGCGGAACACGGCGGGTGGTCAGCAGAATCGTCATCCGTCCGTCGCCGGTACGCACCGCGGCAGACGGTCCCTGATCGAACATCGTGAATCCGCCATGACGCGTATCCTGGTCGGAAAAGCGCCCGTCCGACAGGCTCATTACCTGAAATCGGTCGATCAGAGGCGGTCCCGAAACGGGCCCCCGGCAGCCCCCGATTTCCAGTTCGGCCGTCTGACCGATTCCGGCCGCGGCCGCCTGAGCAGCCGCGCGGGCGTCCGCCACACAGGCCAGCACGGACGGCACGGCCGATCGGCGCAGCACGTGCAGCAGATGCGTGCTGTCTCCCGGGGCCCCGCCGCCCACGTTGTCTCCCATGTCCAGCAGACACACCGGACCATCCAGACAGGCCGCCTGGGCCACAGCCTGCTCAGGACTGATGAACTGTCCGACGAAATCCTGGCGGCTGTTCCACATCTGCCGGGCCAGACGGGCGGCTTCCTGAGCGGCCAGGCGGTCGTTTCCGGAAGTCACGACCAGAACGGCCGATCCCATTTCCGGCACGTCGGCCCACGGAAATCCCAGCAGAATGCTGGCAGACAGCACTTCAGGCAGCCGGCGCACCGTTTCGGCAGACGCATACAGAGGCTGCAGATGTGGATCGCGGGTCAGTTGCCGTTCGATGTTGATCGCCAGAGGCGGAAAGGCGGCGCGCTGCACGGGACGGATGCCGTCGCGCAGAGTGCGAGCCATCAGCGAAGCGGCTTCGACACCGCGTTCCCGCTGATCCAGATGCGGATTGGTGCGGTAGGCCACCAGAGCATCCGTGGCCGCCACCATGGCCGGTGACAGGTTGGCGTGAGGATCGAGCGTGCCGATGATGGGTGTTTCCGGACCGATCTGCTGCCGAAGCTGCTGCAGCCAGTGTCCGTCGGCATCGGGCTCGGATTCGCACACGGTGGCCCCGTGCGGCGCCACCAGAATGCCGTCCAGCGGCGAGGCCGCCGCCACCTGGGTTTGCATCCTGTTCAGGAGCTGCTGAAATGTGTCTGATTCGATCGGTCCCCAGGGAATGGCCCGGGCCGCGAACAGGGGAACCGCTTCCAGAGATTCCCTTTCCAGTCCCTCGAAGAATCCTCCCAGTTCGTGAGCGGTCGAATCGAATCGATTTCGAACGGCCTCTCCGGACAGCAGGACGTCCTGTTCGAAATGTTCCAGAGTCGTCTGTTCCGGCACGAACGTATTGGATTCGTGCAGCAGACCGATGATTCCCACACGCATCGATGATGTCCCGGAAAGAACAAAACCATCCGACACGCATCGTAGGCTGCCGCACAGGAAATTGATATGAGCCGTTCAACCACCATCACGCTCCCGCAGATGCGGGAATCGCTGTATGCAGCCGTGGTCGCCGATGCGCTGGATGGCCTGGGATACCCCAACCAGTCTCCCCGCGTCCAGTTCACACCGTACTCGACGGACAGCGTTCTGGTGGGTCGCTGCAAAACGACTTTGTGGGCCGACATCTACCACGACGATCCGAACACCTACGAACTGGAACTGAAGGCCGTGGACGGCTGTCAGCCGGACAGCGTGATGATCTGTGCGGCCGGGGGATCGGTGCATGCGGCACTGTGGGGGGAGCTGCTGTCCACCGCATCGCGCAACGCGGGCTGCGTGGGAGCCATCGTGGACGGAGCCACCCGCGACATCGTGCGGATTCGTGAAATGGGGTTTCCCGTGTTCGCCCGGGGAACCAGCGTCTACGACAGCCTCAACCGGCAGCGGGTGATCGAAATCGATGTCGATGTGGAAATTGCGGGTGTCACCTTTCATCCGAACGATCTGGTGCTGGCCGATGTCGACGGAATCGTCGTGGTGCCCCAGGAAATCGAACAGGAAGCCATTCAAAGAGCCTGGGACAAGGTTCATACGGAAAACGCCATCCGGGAACATATCCGCGGCGGCATGAAGGCAGCGGAAGCCTATGAAAAATTCGGCGTGTTGTGAGACAACGGCCGGCCTTTTGCGGATCGATCCGACACCGGGAACCGTTCTGTTGTCGCCCCCGGCCGCCGCCAGACGGAATGCTCGCCTGATCGAATGCTCAGCCTGAAAGGTCCGGAATGATGAAACGATGCCGGTCGGAGTGTTCAGGTCGCCGACAGTTCCTGAAAAACAGTGCGGCTCTTCTGACCGGCGGCCTGCTGACCGGCCGGACCGTTTCCGCGTCTGTTCCGGCCGCGGCCGGAGGCATTTCCTCCAGGCCCCGGCGCGTGGCCGGAGTGATCACGGTCTGGTACCGCAATTCCCACGCCGATGTGCTGCTCAGCCGCATCCTGGAAGGCTGGAACTGCGATGGAGGTCCCGGACCGAACCTGACACTCACATCACTGTACGTCGATCAGTTTCCGGACAGCGATCTGGCCGTGAAAAAGGCACAGCAGTTCGGATTTCCCATCTGCGAATCCATCGAAGAAGCCCTCACGGCCGGACAGGACCGGATCGCCGTGGACGGGGTCATCAGCATCGGAGAACACGGAGACTACCCGTGGAATTCTCTGGGCCAGCATCTGTATCCGCGGCGCCGGTTTTTCGAACAGATCACTGCGGCGTTCGAAAAACACGGGACCGTCGTTCCGGTGTTCAGTGACAAGCATCCCGGTCCGGTGTGGGACGACGCCTGGTGGATGTATGAACGGTCCCGACAGCTCCGCATTCCGTTCATGGCCGGATCGTCTCTGCCGGTGTCCTACCGCTCTCCCGACTTCACCCTGCCCATGGAATCCGACCTGGAAGCCGCGCTGGCCATCGGCTATGCAGGACTGGACGTGTACGGATTTCATACTCTGGATTTTCTGCAGTCCATCATCGAACGCCGGCGCTGTGCGCACCAGGGAGTCGACTGGGTGCAGTGGCAGCCGGGATCCCGCCTGAAACAGCTCACGGATGAAGGCATCGTGAGAAAGGATCTGCTGGACGCTCTGCTGGACCGCACGCCTTCACAGGACGGCAGCCTGTGGGACGCCGACCCGAAGGACTTTCACATTTTTCTGATTCGCTACCGCAGCGGACTTCTCGTTCCGGTCCTCATGCTGACCGGATACGCCCGAGCCATTTCTGTCATGGTGAAAGTGCGGGGACAGACGCCTGTCGGAGGCATCGCGGAAGAACGCACGGAACCTCGTTTCCCGCACTTTTCATTTCTGCTGCGCGGAATTGAACAGATGATTCACACGGGACAGCCGTCCTGGCCGGTGGAACGCACCGTGCTGACCGCCGGCATCCTGGACCGCCTGCTGCGGTCGAAGGCATCCGGCGGGAAACAGCGGCAGACGCCGGAACTGGCCATCGACTACCGCCCCGTCGACTATCCCCATGCGCCCCACCTGTCCCTGACAGGCCCCTTCGTACAATAACAGGCAGCGCCCGGCGGTCCGTCCGCTTTTCGAAGATCGGGACTGCGTCCGGAAGGCGGACTTCCTATCCTGCCGCCTGCGGTGTTCCGTCTTCCGATGCCCGGCCTCTGCTGCCGGCATCCTGCCTCCGAAATCTCCTCTCTGGTTTTTCCCATGAACCGGCCGGTCCTGTTCTTTTCGTGTGCTCTGCCGCTGCTTCTGCTCCGGCTGCCCTGGGCAGCAGCCGATGAGTCCGACCCGTCCGGAGTCGACGAACCGATGCTGTCCGTCCCGGACGGCTTTCAGGTCGTCCGGTATGCGGATGACCGTCTGGCCCATGACATCTTCTGCCTGACGTTCAATGCCGTCGGACAGGTCGTCGTTTCCGGACCAGGCTACATCCGCACCCTGATCGATTCCGACGGAGACGGCCGGGCCGATACGGCCCGGCCCTTCGTCGAGTCCCTGCGCACGGGCGCCCAGGGGATGTGCTTTCTGGGCCCTCACCTGATCTGTTCCGCTGACGCGGGACTGCAGCTTTATCGCGATGACGACCGCGACGGGCGGGCCGATGGAGACCCGGAAGTGTTCCTGCGGATTCAGGCCGGCGGTGAACACGATGTCCACGCGGTTCGCCGCGGGCCCGACGGCTGGTGGTACGTCATCGCCGGCAACATGGCCGGCGTGCATGCCGGCTACGCCACACTGACCACATCGCCTGTCCGGAATCCGGAATCCGGGACGCTGCTGAGGCTGAAGCCGGATCTGTCGGGAGGCGAAATTTTCGCGGATGGGTTCCGCAATGCGTACGACTTCGACTTTTCGCCCCAGGGCGATATCCTGACATTCGACAGCGACGGAGAACGCGATGTGTCTCTGCCCTGGTACGAACCGACCCGCGTGTTTCTGGTCACACCGCGGTCCCACGCCGGCTGGATCTCCCGAAGCTGGAAACATCCGGACACGTTTCCCGATATGCCGCCTCTGGTCGCGGAAGCCGGACGCGGATCGCCAACAGGCGTTGTCTGCTACCGGCACACGGTCTTCCCGAAAAAATACCAGGGCGCCCTGTTTGTTCTCGACTGGACCTTCGGACGCATCCTCGCCCTGCGGCTGCAGCAGGATGGATCCGTCGTCCGGGCGCAGCCGGAACTGTTCGCCTCCGGCGCCGAACACTTCGGGTTCGCGCCGACCGACATCGCCGTCGGACCGGACGGCCACCTGTATGTGACTGTCGGCGGGCGGGGCACACAGGGCAGCGTGTTTCGAATTTTCCCGACCGGAACGGACCAGGAAGAATCCGATCCCCCCGCGCTGCCGCCCGTTGCGGAGAACGAAACGGAGATGCTGACTGCTGTTCTGCAGGCGCCCCAGCCGGGGGCGAGCTGGTCCCGGACCCGCTGGCTGCCGCTGGCCCGGCGGCTGCCCAAAGACGTCCTCGAACAGGCCGCACTCGACGCATCCCGCCCGGACAATGAACGCATTCGAGCGATCGAAGTGCTGACCGAACTGCACGGCGGTCTCAGCCGGGAAACCGTGATGCAGCTTGCCGAAGCGCCCTCGGCCCCCGTGCGGGCACGCGCCGTCTGGTCGCTCGGCCGGGTCCGTCCGGCTTCTCCGGACGGGCAGGCCGTGCAGCGGTATCTGCAGGATCCGGACCCGCGTGTGCTGCGGTCCGCTCTGGAAGCCCTGTCGACCGCGACGGACGGCCGAACCCTGTCCCGCATGCTGCCGTCGCTGCTGCCGGTGCTGGCATCCGACGATGCGGGAGTGCGAGCGGCCGCGGCCACCGTCTGCAGCCGACTGGATGACACCGCCTGGAAGACGCTTCGGGAAATGCTGGACGACCGGCCCGCCGCCCGGGTGACGGCCGAAATCGGACGACGGGCCCGAAAACAGGACCTCGATCTGGATGCGATTCAGGCGGCCCTGCCCGTTCTGAAAGGATCCGAATGGTCCGTGCGGCAGAAACTCGACGCCGTCCGACTCGTGCAGATGGCTCTCGGAGATGCCGGTCCGTCCCGCGGGCGGGCGGCCGTGTTCGACAGCGTCGCTCCGCGAATCGACCTGGCTCCCCACGACGTGGCTCTCAGCCCGCTGGTCACCCTGCTGTCGGACATGTTTCCGTCCGGCCATGCAGACCTCGACCGGGAACTGCTCCGCCTGCTGGGAATGCTCAGCCCCGTCAACCGGGATCTGCTGCCCGCCATTCTGGATGGCATCACGGCCGACTCCCATCCCACGGACGATATCCACCGGCTGATGGTTCTGGCCCGGATCGAAGTGGAACGCACGTTCGATGAATCGACGGCCACGGCCGCGGCCCTGGTCGGACTGGAAGACAAACTTCAGCAGCGCCGCATGAAGCAGGACGCCAACTGGGACGACCGCATCGGCGAACTGTACACGCGGCTGTGTCAGGTGGATCCGGCCCTGCGGACAGTGATCGTCGATCAGCCGGGTTTCGGCCGTCCCGGCCATGTGCTGCTGTTGAGCGAAATCAGTCCGGATCGCCTGCAGCAGGCCCTCGATCGGTTTGTGGAAGCGATGCAGCGGGAGACGGATTTCGAATGGTCGAACGACATCGTGTTCGCTCTGGCCGAATCCCGGAACCCGCAGCACCGAATGCTCCTGCGCGGTCAGCTCGACAACCGCAGTGTCCAGGGCGCCGTGCTCATGGTGCTGGCTGAAAACCCGCAGCCGGACGATCGGTCCCTGTTCGTGTCGGGGCTGGCGGCCGTGCAGCCCGACGTCGTGGAATCCTGCCTGAATGCTCTGACACGGCTTTCCGGAACCGCCACGCCTGAAGAACTGTTTGCTCTGCTGTCCGCCGCCCGCCGGCTCATGCATTCCCCCGAAGAATACCGTCTGCGCGAAACGGCCGTCCGCCTGCTGCAGCAGCGCACCGGACGCACGTTCGGTTTCGTGTTCGGCGAACCGGGCCACCGGCCGCAGCCGCAGGTCCTGCAGCAGTGGGGCGACTGGCTGCGGGCGCAGTACCCCGATCTTGCTCCTCCAGGAAGCCGCGCAACCGCTGTGGCGGACTTTCTGAACCGGCTGGACGACATTCCCTGGGACCGAGGTGACGCGCAGCGGGGGGAACGCCTGTCTGGCCGTCTCGGCTGTGCCCGCTGTCACGGCGGCCGCCGCGCTCTGGGCCCCGATCTTCAGGGCGTGGCCCGCCGTTTTTCGCGTTCCGATCTGTTCGCCGCCATTGTCGACCCCGATCGCGATGTATCGCCCAGATATCAGACGACGTCGATTGTTACGCGCGACGGGAACGTGTGGACCGGTCTGATTGTTTATGAATCGGTCGACGGCCTGCTGCTGCGGGATGCGAATCTCAGGACCTGGCGGATTGAAGCATCGGAAATCGAAGACCGCATTCGCCAGCCGACCTCCCTCATGCCGTCCGACCTGTTG
>WFTL01000036.1 GCA_015485495.1 Planctomycetaceae bacterium | reverse complement strand
GAAACAGCACGCAGTGTCTCCAGTCTCGGCAGACTGCGCATCGCCGCATTCGACAGCGCTTCTGCCGCAGCAGCAAGCTGCTCAGCCTGTTCCTTCGAAACCGAATCTCCTGTCCCGGTCGTTCCGCCCGGCTGTCCGGCGTTCGCCACACTGTCGTCAGAATCACTCCGGCGACCGGAAGTCCCCCCGGACGATGCCGACGAGGCATCTCCGGACAAACCGGTTCCTGTCCGATTTCCGGATCTCTGTGCCGACACATCCGATGCCGCATCATCGGCCTGAGTCTGCTGATCGGCAGACGTTTCGTCCGCATCAGGCTGTCCTGCGTTTTCAGCCACGGCGTTCTGCGGCCCCGGATCTGTCGATTCGCCGTTCGTCGGATCCGCCTGGCTGAGATGATCGAGTGCTTCTGTCACGTGCTGCCCCACTTCCCGCGGCACCTGCGGAACAGTCCCTGCGGCCGGATGATCGCCGGCGGCCTTCTGAGCCAGATTCTTTAGACGCTGCAGACCGGCTTCGGCTGCCTGAGCCTGCCGGAGGCCGTCCTGAATCCGGCCATTCCGGAGGGCCTGGTCGGCCTGAACAGCGGCCTGGCCGGACACCCGGGCAGCCTGCTGAGCAGCTTCAACGGCCGGCCGTTCATCCTGCAGCCCGACCTGCGGCAGCCGCACCTGCCGCGCCAGAGTTTCCAGTTCCGCTGCCAAAGGCGGGACGGCGGATGCCAGTTCCGACTGAGCCTGCATCCGCACTGAACGGCGCACATCCTCATCGCGTGCCAGATCGGCCAGCAGTCCGGCAGTGAGCTGCATCTGCTGTTCCAGGCGTTCCCGCTGTCGCCGTTCATCAGCCGACATTTCTGTGTGCGATTCGCGTTCGCGGCGTGCTGCCCGGGCGGCGGCGCGCATCTGCTGAGCCGCCTTTGCGAACTGCCCGGCACCGGCGAACCGGTCGGCTTCTCTCGCCAGATCTGTTGCTGCAGAGTTTTCCGAACTCTGGCTTTCTGGCCGATCTGCATCGAACGAAGCAGCCGCTTCCGCCAGTTCCTGCACGCGGCGCAGCGTCTGTTCCGCCGCCGGCGACAGCTCTGCCAGACCGCCATCGGCTGCCGAAGAATCGTGCGCATCACCATCCGTTGTGTCGCCCGCAGCATCCTGCTGCGTGCCTTCCCGGATGCGCCGCTGACGATCCGCCAGCATTCCGGCCTGGTCCGCGGCCTGCTGCAGGCGTTCCCGCACCGCCTGTTCGGCGGCTTCCCGAATGGCTTCCTGCTGCGTCAGCAGTTCCGCCAGCCCGTTCTGAAGCTGCCGGCGCCGCTGTTCGATCTTTTGAGTGGCCATGTCGGTGGAACCCGTGTCCGCGGTTTCGGCCGCCGCATCGCCTTCAGATGCCGACGGGCGGTTCTGCAGATCGGCCGCATCGTCCGCCAGTTGCGCGGCCTGATCTGCCAGACGCTTCAGCCGAACCAGATCCTGTTCCAGTTTCCCGATGTCGCGCAGATCGTCGATGATCGTGCGGAGCTGTTTTCGGGCATCGGCAAGCTGTTGTTCCGCCTGCTGCAGATCGTCGGCCGCCGTTTCCGCCGTCTGCTGTGCCGCACGCTGCAGATGACCGGCCGTGACATGCCGGAGCATCTCCGACAGCTGGCGGACCTGTCCGGCAGGAGACCGCATGAGCGGATGGTGTGCCATCCGTTCGGCCGTTTCACTCAGTTGCCGTCCCACCACCTGTTCTTCTTCGGACTGCCGCTGAGCCCGAACAGATCCCGATGCCTCCCATTCGTCATGAGAATGCTGCTGCAGCCGCCGCACCTGCTGCAGATCGCGGCTCAGTTCCCGCCGGGCATCTTCCAGACGTTCGATCAGTTCCCGAGTGTCCTGGGACAGGGCTGAGGTTCCGGGCGGATCCGCGTCGGGATTCACCATCACCGTGATCACATCGGACCACGCTTCGTGAGATTCCGGTTCGTGAACATCGACCGCCCGAAGCCGCAGTTCGACAGCATCGCCGGCTGCCAGGGGATATCGGGAAAGATCGATGCGAAATCGATCATCCACACCGCGATCCCCCCGTTCCAGGACATTGGCCGGAATCACGTGCGTCTGTTCCGCACCGCGGCGTACGTGGAGTTCCACCGCGGCCAGCCCCACATCGTCTTCTGCTTCCCCCTGCAGAACCAGCACATCATCCGGCCGGGCCGCATCCACGGATGCCAGGCCGCTCAGACGGACAGCCGGCGGCCGATCGGCGGACACGTTCAGGAATCGACGGGTTTCATCGCGGCTTTCCAGACCATGCTCATCGGTCAGAACGAGCCGAAACAGACCACTCTGTGCCGCGACAAATTCCAGCCGTGCTTCCCGACCGTCCGCCGACAACTGAAAGGGCAGCCGGTCGACCGGTGGACCGTCAGCGTCCTTCTGACTGTCTCGATCGGCCCGTTCCCGAAACGGATTCTCATCCGGCCGCTCCGTCGAAAGCCACTGCAGCCGTGCAGCGGCCACCGGCTCACGGCACTTCAGGACAACAGAAACCCGGCTGCCGGCCAGCACGTCCATGATCCCGGCTGCTTCCGGGAACGCATGTTCCGGCCGTCCGGAATACTTCGGCGGTTTCGCACGCAGCACGGCGTCAGCAATCTGAGGAATGCTGACAACGTGCAGACGGAACTGCCGAGTCGCCGCGCGGCCCGCCTGAATCCGCCACAGCAGATTCCGGCTCACCCCCCGCAGCGACGCCGTGTACTGTCCCTTCCCGGACTGGTAACGCATCGGGATTTCGTCGACATGTCCGTCTTCCGTTTTCACAAGCAGCACGGCCTGCTCAGGAGGCCGCTGGTCGGCGCCCGAACGCCAGACCGGGACGGCCGCGAAACGCACATCGCTGCCGCGTTCTGCCACAGAACCGGGAGACACGATGCGGAACGTCAGACGGGACGCGGTTTCATGGTTGCCCAGCGGATCGAACAGCCGTTTCAGCAGAATGGCGGACACGGCCGGATCGACCAGAAGCAGCACAAGAACGATCAGACCGGACACGACAGCCGGAATCCACAGCCGGACGGTGGTCCGCGGATCCATCACGGCGGCTTCGGCGCGTTCCAGATGCTGCTGCGTCCGTTTCCACAGAGCCTCACGCATGACGACCGATCCGGATTCTTCGGCGGATGCCGCCGTGTCTTCGACGGAGACGAGCGTGGCGACCGCTTCATCCAGTTCCGGCGCTGCCAGATCGACGGCAGCACCGAGTTCCTCGTCACTGATGCCGCGAAAAATCGGCAGCAGCACGCAGCGCACGGCGGTCCACACAGTCACCAGCAGCACGGCCACCACCCCCGCCAGGCGGATCGGCCCGGACACCGGCCGAAAAAAATCCCACAGCAGCAGCAGGCCGGCGCCGATCACAGCCGCCAGAAAGACGGCAGCCAGCCCGCGCAGCAGATGATGCATTTGAAACCGCCGCCGGCACCGACGCAGAAACGTCTGAAACTCACAAGAAGCTGCGATGCGGCCGGGCATCATGAACGTGTCCCATTGCAGCGGTCATTCGGCGAAAAGGCGTGCAACTTATTGTCGGTCTTTTCCCGGATTTCTCAACGGCCGCGGGGACGAACCGGACGAATCATTCCGGACACTCACCCGGTTCACATCGTCATCGGCGGGGCGAAAGACTTCGGAAGCATCCGTCCTTTCGGCTCCTCGGTCGCCCGGGGACAAAGGGCATTCAGCCAGGCCACTTTGGGAAGCATCGTGTTTCGCAGCATCAGACCGGTTGACCCGTGCCGGCGGACCACGTAGGCTGGCTGCTTCACGATGGGTGTCTGAAACGTCGGTCTGACCGGATTCGGCTGACAGCCAGGTGGTCCGAAGCGATCCACGGGACGATTCCGGAAGACATCCGGACAGCCGGCCGGCGTCCATGCGGGTTATTCCGGTCCGCGGCTGCCGGGAAAACCGGTTCCATCCGGTTCGCGGACTTCCATTTGTCATTCTGTGGTCTTTGTATTTTCCAGCACGATGATCCGTATTCCTCAGGACACGATCGGCATTCTGATCTGCGGCGTGATTGCCGGCAGCGGTCGGTTGTCTGCCTGAGGAACTCTGCGAAACGCACTCACAGCCCTCAGGACCCCCTGAGGGTTTTTTTGTTGGACACATTCCTTTCTGAATCCATTCTTTTTGAGCATAGAACCGGAATCTCAGGATCCCGACGCCGAAAGATCGACCATGACCGCTGTTCAGCTTTACGACACGACCCTGCGTGACGGTGCCCAGGGCGAAGGAGTGAACTTTTCGCTGCAGGACAAACTGGCGATTGCCGTCCGGCTGGACGAACTGGGTTTCGACTACATCGAAGGCGGTTATCCGCTGTCCAATCCCAAAGATGAAGAATTCTTCCAGCGGGCGGCCGACATGGACTGGAAGCACGCGAAGATCACGGCCTTCGGCATGACTCGTCGCAAAGGCATCGAGGCCTGCGACGACGTCGGCATGAAGGCTCTCATTGCCAGCAAAGCGCCGGTCATCACGATTGTCGGCAAGACCTGGGACCTGCATGTCACGGATGTTCTCAACGTTTCGCTCGAAGAAAACCTGGCGATGATCCGTGATTCGATCGCCTGGGCGAAATCGGAAGGCCGGGAGGTGATTTACGACGCCGAACATTGTTTCGACGGCTGGCGGGCCAACCCGGAATATGCGCTGCAGACGTGGCAGGCGGCCGCGGATGCGGGAGCCGACATGATCTGCATGTGCGACACGAACGGAGGCAGTCTGCCGGAACAGATTTCGGAAGCGGTGGAAGAGCTGCAGCGGCATCTGTCGGTTCCTGTGGGCATCCATACCCACAACGACAGCGAACTGGCTGTGGCCAATTCGCTGGCCGCGGTGGCGGCAGGAGCCGTCCAGGTTCAGGGAACGATCAACGGCATCGGCGAACGCTGCGGCAACGCCGATCTCATTTCCGTCGCCGCCAACCTGGCACTCAAACTGAACCGCCAGGTGCTCATCGACGGCGGCATCGCCCGACTGACGGAACTGTCGCGTTACGTGTATGAAACGGCCAACATGAATTTCCGCAGCGGCCAGCCCTTCGTGGGTTCCAGCGCCTTCGCCCACAAGGGCGGCATGCACGTGCATGCTGTCAGCCGCATCGCTCACAGTTACGAACACATCCGTCCGGAAGCAGTCGGCAACGTCCGGCGGATTCTGGTGAGTGAGCTGTCGGGACGTTCGAACATCATGGCCAAGACGACCAAATTTCGGATCGAAGCGGACCGTGAACTGCAGACGAAGATTCTCACGGCCGTTCAGGATCTGGAAAACGAGGGCTATCAGTTCGAAGCGGCCGAAGCGTCCTTCGACCTGCTGGTCATGAAAATCGCGGGCACGTTTCGCAAATCGTTTTCTCTGGATCACTACCGGGTCAACGTTCTGAACCAGGATCGCGACCCGGTGACCGAATCGATCATCAAACTGACGGTCAACGGAACAGTGCATCATGTGGTGGGGGAGGGAGACGGGCCGGTGAACGCGCTGGACACAGCTTTGAGAAAAGCGCTGACGGACGTTTATCCCGGATTGTCGGAAATGACGCTTGTGGACTACAAGGTGCGGGTGATCAACAGCACCGAAGGCACCGCGGCCCGTGTCCGAGTGGTCATCGAAAGCCGCGATGAACAGGACGTGTGGAGCACCGTCGGTGTCAGTGAAAACATCATCGAAGCCAGCTGGATCGCGCTGGTCGATGCCTTCGAATACAAGATCCACAAGGACCGGGGACTGACCGCATCTGCATGACGGCCCCGGCACCGCGGGCGCAGAAGTCCGCTGCCCGGTGCCGGACGCCGCCGCTGTGCCGCCGAACTCCGAAAACTGATCCATGCCCGAAATCGCCAAAACGTACGATCCGACCGCCGTTCAGTCGCGCTGGGTGACTCACTGGGAATCTGCCGGCTACTGCTTTGCCGATCCGAATCCGGATCGGGAGCCGCACACGATCATGATTCCGCTTCCCAACGTGACCGGCGCCCTGCACATGGGGCACTGCCTGAACGGCACTCTGCAGGATCTGCTCACACGCTGGCGGCGGATGCAGGGACGGGAAGCCCTGTGGATGCCGGGCACCGACCACGCCGGCATCGCGACTCAGGCGGTCGTCGAGCGTCGCATGCTGGAAGAAGAGGGCATCACCCGCCACGACATCGGCCGGGAAGCCCTGGTGAAGCGCATCTGGGCCTGGAAGGATCAGTACGAACAGCGGATTCTGAATCAGCTGCGGCAGCTTGGCGCGAGCTGCGACTGGCGGCGGGTGCGGTTCACGCTGGATGACGTCTGTGCCCGGGCGGTGCGGCGCACGTTCTTTCGCATGTTCTGCGACGGCCTCATTTATCGCGGCAAACGTCTGGTCAACTGGGACCCGCACCTGCAGACCGCCGTGGCCGACGATGAAGTCTTCACCGAAGAAATCGACGGGCATTTCTGGACGTTTCACTATCCGGTCGTCGACGACCACGGGCAGCCCACCGAACAGTTCATTCGGTTCTCCACCACACGTCCGGAAACCATGCTCGGCGACACGGCCGTCTGTGTGCACCCGGCTGACGACCGGTACACCGATCTGGTCGGCCGTCATGTGCTGGTGCCGCTGACCGGCCGCCGCATCCCCGTCATTGCAGACGCTCTGCTGGCCGATCGGGAACTGGGGACGGGAGCCGTCAAGGTGACTCCGGCCCATGACCCCAATGACTACGCGTGCGGTCTGCGGCACGATCTGGACATGATCAACATTCTCAACCCGGACGGCACCATCAATGCCGCCGGCGGCGAGTTCGCCGGCATGGACCGCTACGCGGCCCGCACAGCGGTCGTCGACCGCATGGAACAGCTCGGCTTCTTCGACGGTGTGGAAGAGCGCCGCATTCCCATCAAGCACAGCGACCGCAGCAAGACCCCCATCGAACCGTTTCTGAGCGATCAGTGGTTCGTGAAGATGGAGACTCTGGCCCAGCAGGCGATGGACGCCGTTCAGGACGGCCGTGTCCGCATTTTCCCTCAGCGGTACACACGCACCTACCTGGACTGGCTGGGGGAAAAACGCGACTGGTGCATCAGCAGGCAGCTCTGGTGGGGACACCGGATCCCCGTGTGGTCCCGCACCGTGACCGACCGCGCCGCCGCCATGGACCACCTGGCGTTTCTGAATGCCCGGCAGCAGGACGACGGAACGATCACATTCCCGGACGATCTGCAGCCGTTTGTGGCCGCCCGCTTCGCCGAAGGACTGCGGGAAGGAGAACAGCTTCTGCTGGTGTGTGTCGATGCGGGACACGAAGACATCGAACGGCAGCTTTCCGACGCCGGATTCGAACAGGACCCGGACGTGCTGGATACCTGGTTCAGTTCGGCTCTGTGGCCCCATGCCACGCTGGGCTGGCCCGACCGCAGACACAATCCGCCCCTGGTCGGCGAAGCGGCCGTCCCAGGTGTTTCCGGGAACACCGAATCACCGGCCCCTTCCGACGATTCCGGACGCAACGAGGTGCTCGACTACTTCTATCCGGGCTCCGTTCTGGTGACATCCCGGGACATCATCACGCTGTGGGTGGCCCGCATGGTGCTCACCGGCCTGTACAATATGGGCGATGTCCCCTTTCGGCACGTGTATATTCATCCGAAGATTCTGGACGGTCTGGGACAGACCATGTCCAAGTCGAAAGGCAACGGCGTCGATCCGCTGGACCTGATCGACAAGTACGGAACCGATGCCGTCCGATTCACGATCTGTTCTCTGGCCGGCGAAACCCAGGACGTCCGGCTGCCGGTCGGTTACGAATGTCCTCATTGCCAGGCGGTCACGCCGCAGACCCGCGAACACCAGAACCTGAAACCTCTGGGCGGAGAAACGCCGTCGATCACCTGCGGCGCCTGCGGCGGAACCTTTCAGTTTCCCAGTCCGTGGTTCTCGCCCGATGAGGGAGCTCCTCTGGCCCGGATCGTCAGCGAACGATTCGAATACGGACGCAACTTCTGCAACAAACTGTGGAATGCCTGCCGTTTCGCCTTTCTGAACCTGGACGGTTACACACCGGCTCCGCTGGAACCGGATGACCTGCCGATGGAAGACCGCTGGATCCTCAGCCGTCTGACCGCCACGGCGGACCAGGTGACCACGCTGCTGGACCGCTATCAGTTCGACCAGGCCACACGTACGATTCGCGACTTCACCTGGAACGAATTCTGCGACTGGTACCTGGAAATGGTGAAACCGCGTCTGCGCGATGACACCGCCCGCCCGACGGCTCAGCGCGTTCTCGTGCACACCATCGATGTGCTGCTGCGCCTGCTGCATCCGTTCGCTCCCTTCATCACCGAAGAACTCTGGCACACACTCGGACAACCGGCGCCTCAGCGCGGGCTGACCACGGTGACCGACGCGTCCGAAAGCGTCATGATCGCCCCGTGGCCGCAGATGCCCGCCGACCTGCGGGATGAAGCTCTGGAAAAACGGTTTGAACGTCTCCAGGAAATCATCGTGGCCGTTCGCAACGTGCGGTCCCTGTATCAGATCGGCCCGAAAGAACGCCTGCGGCTGTTCATGCGCTGTTCTCCCGAAGTCGCCCGGCAGATGGAAGCCGTGGCCGATCATTTCGATCACCTGTCCCGCACGATGCTGGAAGCCGCCGGCCTGGATGTCGAACGTCCCGGAGCCAGTGCCAATTTCAGTCTGGACGATGCCGACGGATACATCCCGCTGGAAGGCCTCATCGATCTGGATGCCGAACGGCAGCGGCAGCAGAAAAAAGCCGACGAACTGCGAAAGCGGATCGCCACCGCCGAAAAGAAACTCAGCAACCCCGGCTTTCTCAAAAAAGCCCCGGAAAACGTCGTCCGCGATGTGCAGGAAACCCTCAGCAGCCTGCAGGGGCAACTGGCAGGTGTCGAACGGATCATCGACGAACTGCAGTGACACGGCCTGACGGAAGATCGTCTCCCGGCCTCCAGGTCTCCCAAGACGACCCGTCTGCTGACACCGGGCAGATCGGGATTTCACAAAGCCAGGACAGAAAAACTGCGGAGACTGCGGGCTGCGGCCAGGACGGGACGGATCGAATCGGTCTTTCCGCACCTCCGCCGGACCGCTATAAACGCCTCCCAGAATCCGAGCGGCCGTCTGCGCGGCCCGGAACATGCTGACTGATTCCGCCTGGATGGCGGTTCCGTGCGGAAGGAATCCGATGCGTCGGTTTGTTGCTGTTGCTGTGATGCTGAGTGCTGTCGGCATCGGTCTGTCGAAGACGTCTGCCCGGGCGACCGGTGAAGGTCCTGAAGGCGTCGATTCGGCTCTGTGGCAGGTGCTGAAACTGTGGGAAGCCCGCAGTGCGGGCATCGAACGGCTGCGCGGTCAGGTGGTCCGCCGCAGCTACGACCTGAAATTCGAAGTCGAAACCATTGGCGAAGGGACGCTCTACTTCGAAGCTCCCGACAAGGGACGGCTGGACATTCAGCCGGTGGAGATCACCGAAGCCATGCAGGAACGCCGGCGCCGGCTGGGGCCGTCTCGCGTGAAACACGGTGCCGACGGCAAACCGTTTCGTCTGCAGAGTTCTTCCGGCGAACGATGGATCTGCGACGGAGAACGGCTGATCAGCACCAATGAAGAATCCCGATCTGCCGAAGTGGTTTCTCTGCCGGAAGATCTGCGCGGCCGTTCCATTATGAACGGGCCGCTGCCCTTTCTGTTTGGCCTTCCGGCCGAAGAAGCCATTCGACGATTCGAACTGAAACTCATTGCCGCCCCCACGCGTCAGAATCCCATCGCCCGCATTCAGGCTTTTCCACGACGAGCCGACGATCAGCGCAACTGGAAGTCCGGAACCATTCTGCTGGACACGCGGACCGGGCTGCCGACACATGTGCGGCTGCTGCATCCCAGCGGCAACAAGGAGGAAGTCTATTCCTTTCATGATCTGAAGGTGAACGCCGCTTCCTTCATTCCCAGAATCTTCGGCAGGAACCCGTTTCGCATCAGTCTGCGCGGATATTCCGTGAACATTCACGATCCGGCCGGCGAAAAAACGGCCGCCCGGGAACAGACGGTTCCCGATCTGATCGGAATGTTCCACACGGATGCCGTGGAACTTCTGCAGCAGCGCGGTCTGACGAAAAAGCAGATTGGTCTGCATCGCGGCGATCCGGCCCGCCGGCCGGAAGATGTCTTCCGCGTTCAGGAACAGGATCCGCCGGCCGGTGCCCCGCTGAAAACTGTCGACCGCATCACGCTCCGACTGTGGACCAAAGCCGGCGGCTGACATCAGCCGCCGGACCCGGCGGTCGGCGATTTTCCGCCCTTCGACAGCTCACGCTCAGCCCGCAGATCGGACTGAATGCGCTGCTGAGCGAGCGCTGCCAGTCCGCTGACCTGGACGAGCAGACGGCGAATCCGGTCCGGAGAAATGTGCGGCGCGTGTTCCTGGTCGGCCTGAGCAGCCATTTTCGGCTGATTCGACGGATCCAGCAGCATGCGGCAGTACGCGTCGATGTTCCCGACGGACATGAGAACCAGCTGCGTGGCGTGCCGGTCCGGCCGGCCGTCGAATCCCGGAATCGTTCGGAAGTCCCCCGACACAGGGTCGTACCGCCGTTCCGCCGAATCCGCGAATCTCTCCATGGCCAGAAAAATCTCCGGCCACATCAGCAGGTCGTTCCGTTTCGACCACTGCCGCAGCGTGTGCAGCGCATTGTGATTCGTGCAGCCGCCGGCCGCCGTGAAATTTCCATCCTCAGGATTCTGATGCTTCAGAACGGTGCGGATCATCCGGTCCTGACGCGGCAGAGTGATTTCCGCCAGCCGAAGCGCCTGATCCATCTTCATCACGCCGTTCCAGCCGTTGAAATCCGTGTCGTCCGGACGATTCCAGAACCCGTTTTCGCCCTGATTGTCCAGCAGCCACTGCCGGAATACGGGAAGAAACGGAGACTGTTCCAGGGGCCGGCCGGACCGTTTCAGGTTGAGCACATGCGGTGTGATGAAATGCCCGATCAGAGACCCGGCGGCATACGCATCGTACTCATCGCGGACTCTGTCGAGCCATCGGCGGAACAGTTCCGGATCGGATGATTCCGATATGATCTGATCGTCCACCGTACAATAGTGGAGATCCTTCCCCAGGTGCTGGCAGACACTCAGCGGATACCGCGGCGTGTATCCGAATCGCTGCAGCAGGTAGAACGCCTTGACAGAATAGATCGTGTGACCGAACCGGTCCGCAAATACGCCTCGTTCCGGTTCCTGGCTGTCGATGAGGTACCGGCAGTACCGGGAGACGTCTTTATCCGACAGCTCCTCCCCCATCGTACTGAGATAATTGTAAACGTTCCGGATGTCCCACTGCGACGAATCCGGACCAGGCACATGAATGTCGGCCGGCAGCATGGCGGTCCCATGCAGCCCGGCACCAGCCAGCAGCAGGACCACCTGCTGCAGTACGGGGCGGAATGTCACGCTTCCAGACCTTTCCTCTTACTCGGACCTGTTATCCGGGGTTCTGAACCGGCTGCATCTCGGCCCCCCAGACGGCATCCCACCGTTCCTCCCGTTCCGGCAGGCTGCACCGGACCGGCAAAAAACACCGGAACACCGTTTCTGCAGCCGGCCGCATCCGGACGCCCGGCGACGTGAGTGTCGTCGAATCGCAGCGTATCACTGTGGCGCTGTTCTGTCACGGATTCGTTCCGACCGGCGTCTTTCGCCTCCCGTGGCTAACGCATTTTACTGTCACGCCGGCATCCCGTCTGAAAGCATCCGCGCCGAACTGTCGGCCGGACGGCAGCCAGATTTTTCCCAGACCACCAGAACTGCGGAACCGGTATCCGGCGGCAGGAACTGTTCCGACTGTTCCGGTTGTGTCGATCTCTACAGGGAACGAACCGGCTCACGGATGATGGTTCGTGTTTTTCCTTCGTGCAGGGACGTGAAAACCGTGGACGTGAACACCGCCGACAAACCGAAACTGAAACGCCGTCTGGGACGCGGGCTGAACGCACTGCTGGGCAGTCCGGAAGATGCCGGTCAGGAACCGGTCGTCCTGTCGTCGCCGGCATCCGATGAAATCAGCGTGGAACTGATTCGTCCCAATCCGTTTCAGCCCCGGCGGGAATTCGATGCGCAGGCGATCAGTGAACTGGCGGCCAGCATCCGCAAACACGGTGTCCTGCAGCCTCTGCTGGTCCGGGCCGTCGGCGACGAATACGAAATTGTTGCCGGAGAACGCCGCTGGCGGGCTGCACGCAAGGCCGGTCTGGAAAACATTCCCTGCCGCGTCGTCGAACTTCAGGACAACCAGGTCTGCGAAGCGGCCATTGAGGAAAACCTGAAACGGGAAGACCTGAATGTTCTGGAGAAAGCCGAAGCCTTTCGCCGCTATCTGGAACGTTTCGGAGGCACCGTGGACGAACTGGCCCGACGGCTCAGCATGAGCCGTTCCACGGTCAGCAACATCATGCGGCTGCTGGACCTTCCCGAACACATTCAAAACGCCGTGCGGCAGGACCGCATCAGCGGTGGTCACGCCCGCGCCCTGCTGCCTCTGCCGCCGGACGCCCAGCTCGAACTCACCCGCCGCATCGAAGAAGAAGGACTGTCCGTCCGAAAAACCGAAGAAGCCGTGCGGGACATCCTGAAGGCTTCCCGTCCGACGGACACGGCAGCAGAAACTCCCGCACAGCGGCCGCCGAAACCCGAACCGTCCGCCCATGTGCTGTCTCTGCAGGACCAGCTTCGCGAAACTCTGGCTGCCCGGATCGATATCCGTCTGAAGAAAAAGGATGCCGGACAGATCGTCATCCACTTCGGTTCCAACGACGACTTCGAACGCATCATCGGGCAGCTCCGCAAAGCCGCCTGACACCGACCGTCCGGGCAGTCCGCCGCCATCGCTCTGCAGTCGGCGGCACAGGACGCCGCGTCCCGTGCCGCCGCCCCTCGACGCGGAACGGCACTCCGGCGGCCCGACACCAGGTCGTCCCGGCAGTCCCGCCCCCCTCTGAGGTGCCCCCGTTTTCTGTTCCAGGGGTCATGAAAGTGCAGGTTGGGTGAGGAATTCCGCAGTGTCCTGCCGGAGTGGGGGCGGTGCCCGAACGGACACCGCCCGCCCGAGCACCGCCCGCCCCGGTCGATCACCCGACCGGCCTCTCCCTGGCCGGCAGCCGACCGGCTTCCTGTTCCGCTGACCGGCTGAATCCGGTGAGGAACCGCCGCAGGTCATCCTCAGACCACCGCCGGATCCGTTCAGAGTTTGGAACAGCGTTCTGAACATTCTGACAGCCCGTCTGTACACTCCGGTCCGGCCGGCACAATCCAGACTGCCGCAGACAGGAATGCGCAACCTGTTTTGCCGGAACAGATTGCAGCACAGCAACACCAATCGCCCGACTGTCCTTTTGAAGGGATGGTACGGATTCTGCCGATCGCAGCGACTGTTGTGACAGGAACGGTTCTGTCGGTTCTGCCGACCGTGATGGTACTGTCCGGAAGTCTGAGAGAGCGCTTCGGGACGTGTCATGAGAGAGACACGGCTGGCATCTGTCCGTCCGGAATCGGTCGCAGCGAGAGAGAGAGCCGCGGTCCCCGGACCGCAGCAGGCTGTCTGGCCACAGCCTGCATTCGTCCGACGCGGGGAAGAGGGTTCGCCCTCTTCCCTGTCTCGGATGAACGCTGTCTCAGATGAACCACTCACACCACAGCGCACGAACCGCCTGCGGTTCTGCGCAACCAGAAACACGCGCCGGCAGCACACAGAACTGTGTACCGACCGACGCGTATCGGACTGCGTCGGGGTGTCGCGGTCGTTCCATCGGACGAAATGAGGGGACCTGTCAATGAAACGCCTGGCAAACTGTCTGTGGCGGGATGAACACGGTGTCATCCTGTCCACGGAAATCGTGATCATCGGATCGGTGCTCGTCGTGGGACTGATCACCGGAATGGTGAGTCTCCAGGAAGCCGTCAACCGGGAAATGGAAGATGTGGCCGGAGCCATCGGGAGTCTGAACCAGTCCTATCGGTTCACCGGCCAGGAAACAGACTGCCGAAAATGTTACGCCTGCACGGCCGGTTCGTTCTATCGGGATCAGCCGGACGACTGCAACCGGAATCACGGCGACATCGCTGCCGGCCGCTGCGACGACGTTCGGCGCGTTGTCGTTTCAGCCGAAGAGGACTGTTCCGATGACTGCCAGGAACAGTCCGAATCATCGCCGATCTGCCAGGAAACCGCCTGCGATCCCTGTGGAACGTCCTGCGACCACTGTTCATCCTGCAGGGAAGAAGCGTCCTGCGGTCCGTGCGGTCACCCGGGCGGCTGCAGCCACTG
>WFTL01000035.1 GCA_015485495.1 Planctomycetaceae bacterium | reverse complement strand
GTTCCGCACAGGTAGAGATTGTCGATGGGCGTCTGGCCGTTGACGAACTTGCTGGGCGCTCCGTAAACACAGCCGTTGTCATGGCCGGTGAATCGCTGAATGGTTCGCGGAGTGAACACATCGGTATCGATGACGTGGTCCCGAAAATCCGGAACGTGTTTCAGAGCCGATTCGATGAGCCGGTCGTTCCATTCCTGTTTGCGCTGCTGGTATTCGTCGGCCGGCAGAGAAATCCAGTAGTCCGGATCCGCCAGAGCCGTGATGCGGAACCGTCCGTCTTCCAGAGGCCGGGAGTAGTCGAAATTGTTGGGTGAGCAGATGATGCCGCTGCGCAGATCGATCGGTTCGCCGGGCCGTTCGTAATGGAACGTGTCTGCGTCATTGAAAAAGACGATCGTTTCGCGATGCCCCAGATCGGCCGGCTCACAGTCCAGAACGGAAATCGATTCCACGAAGGAAATGTCGCCGGGAGCAGGTCGTTCCAGCGGATGTTCCGGATCGACCAGCCGCATCGTTTCGGCCGCTCCGGCCGATGACAGAATGCTGCCGGCTTCGATTTCCGTTCCGTCGTCCAGCACCACGGAACTGGCCCGCCCGTTGTGCTGCACGATTTCCCGCACACCGGCACGCAGTTTCAGATGACCGCCCAGGGAACGAAAGTGGCGGACAAGCTGTTTGAGGATTCTGCGGATGCCGTCGAACGGCCGCCCGAACCCTTCGTAAAAAATGCTGCGGAACATGATCACGAACTGATTGAAGTCCATGTCATGGGGCGTCGCACTGCCGTAGAACATCAGCGGGCAGAACAGCATGTCGATGAGCAGAGGATCGCTGAGATGCTCCTGCAGCACCTGCCGGGCGGACACGGCCTGACGGTTCAGGTTCAGCGCGTCGTGTTCGTTGATCTTCTTCAGCAGACGGCGAAACCCGTCGATCTGCTTCGGAAAGGCGGTGGCGATGTCTTCCAGCAGACAGTTGAAGTCGTTGGTGAAGCTGAGCACACAGTCGGGGAACGCGATTTTCGACTGCAGCTGAGGACGCAGGTCGAAATCTTCCCAGCGCATCCGAAGCTGGCGCAGCAGCTTGCTGAGCGGACCGGAGGTCGTTCCCGGCTCCGCGTAATTCGTCACCGCATGCAGGCCCACATCATAGTTGCGGCGGCGCAGACGATAGAACGAATTCAGCCCCCCGATCGTCGTATGCCGTTCCAGAATACACACCCGTTTCTCGAAATAGGCCAGCCGCACTCCGGCGGACAGTCCGGACATGCCGGCCCCGATGATGACGGTGTCGTATTTCATCGGACGGAATCTCGCTGCATGAAAACGACTCGGACACGCAGACGCCGAAACGGAAGCAGGCCGCCAGGCGGCAGCGGTTGTCGACAGGATCAGCCGGACGGAACAGAAATCACAGACAACGGAAAAGCGGCCGACGGAAACAGCAGGCCGTCAGCCGGCCACCGGGACATCCCGGAGACGCGGTTCCAGATAGGCCACCGTGCTGGCCATGGAAGTCAGATGCTCGTAATCGTCTTCCGGAATCTGAATTCGATAGGCCTTTCGCAGTTCCATCACAATATCAAGGAAGTCCATGCTGTCGAGTTCCATCTGTTCGCGGAACGCAACATGATCGTCCAGACCGGACAGATCTTCATCCGGAGCAATCCGCTCCAGTATGTCCAGAATGACCTGTCGGATCTCCTCGGTCGTCATCTGTCGATCCCCTGCAATGCACCTGGTGATTCAGAAAAGACCACCACGCCGATCCGGCGGAAGCGACAGCCTGCCGCCTCGTTCCGCCGTCCGCAGTGATCTTATCCTTCGTACTTCTGGACGATCAGCACGGAATTGATGCCCAGCATGCCGAAGGAATTGTTCAGGATGCGCCGAATCGTCCCGAGATCCCGTGGTTCACAGGCCACCAGATGATCAAGCCGGCAGCGCGGGTCGGGAGAATCGACGTTGATTGTAGCGTGAGCAATTCCATCGTCAAACGACGGCAGATTCCCCAGAAGTTCCAGAGCACCCGCCGCCCCCATGGCGTGCCCGATGAAACTTTTGGTGTTGTTGATCGCCGTGGAACAGCCTTCGAACACCGCGTTCAGCGCCGTGGCTTCTTCGATGTCGCCCTGCTCCGTCGCCGTCGCATGACTGCTCACAAGATCAATATCTTGCGGTCTCAGGCCGGCCCGCGAAAGCGCCAGCCGCATGCATTCCGCCTGTCTCTCAGAATTGGGCAGCACAAAATCGCTGGCGTCGGAATTCATCGCATAGCCCGTGATTTCCCCGTAAATCGTGGCTCCGCGGCGCACAGCGTCCGGAAGCCGCTCCAGAGTGCAGATCCCCCCGCCTTCCGCCACGACAATGCCGTTGCGATCAATATCGAACGGCCGGCTGGCCTTCGCAGGATCCTCATGGCTCGCCAAAGCCCCCTGACTCTGAAAACTGGCGAAAATCCCGAAGGTGTGGATGCTCTCTGAAACTCCCCCCGCGACAGCCAGATCGACCTCCTCCAGACGCAGCATCTGCACCGCCTGAATGAACCCCGCGTTGCCCGCCGCACAGGCCGCTCCGACCGTCAGATGCGGACCGGTGATGCCCAGATTGAGCGTCACTTCGCCGGCAGGGTTGTTGGCAAC
This sequence comes from Planctomycetaceae bacterium, assembly GCA_015485495.1. GTDB lineage: Bacteria > Planctomycetota > Planctomycetia > Planctomycetales > Planctomycetaceae > S139-18. The sequence goes on along the minus strand of WFTL01000035.1, from coordinate 20,061 downwards.
CGTGCGAGGATTGTGGTGGTGCGACCAGACGGTCGTGTCGTAATCGAACTGCGAAATCTCATAGATTTCGTTTTCCGTTTCCACATTGCCGTGTTCGGTGATCCCCAGATAGACCCCCACACGGCTCCTGTCCTGGCGGTCCCAGTCGATCCCCGCATCGCGAATGGCTTCGTTGGCACAGTAAATCGCCACCGATCCGGCCCGCGTGCCGCGACGCACATCCCGCCGCGACTGATAACGCCGTTCGTCGAAGGTGCAGACACCGGCCAGCACCGGAGGCATGTAGCGGGTTTCGTACCGGACAACCCCCGAACGGCCCTCCAGAAGACTCTGCCGAAATTCCGCCAGATTGTTTCCATTCGGGGCCGTCAGGCCGATTCCGGTGATCACGATGCGGTCATTGAGCGCCACAGGGAGGCCTCTGGAACGGAAGGGAACAGGACACGCACGAAAGCGGCGCAGCGTACCGCTGGTCCCCCCAGGTGACAAGCGGTCCCCGCACGGCTGCCCCGTTTCCGCTCAGCTCCGGGAATCCTCTCCCGCCCCGGGCACTCCCCCGGAATCCCGCCGCGCCGGGTGCCCGGCAACCCGCAGTTTCCGCCGATGTCCCCGGTGAGCCGCAGGTTTCAGCCGTCCGGTCAGACCGATCAGCCAGGAAGTAACGCCTGGAACGGGAACACGGGTTTTGCCGGTCATGCGGATCCTGCCGGCAGCCGAATCGAAAGGATAACCGGAATAGTGTCTTTGCGACGAATGAGGTCTGACAATGCGCGCCACGGTGATGCGTATGTGCCAGGGAATGCTGCTGAGCCTGCTGATGGCGGGCACCGCAGCCGAAGTGGCGGCTCAGCAGCTGCCGGTGCGCGATATCTACATGCGCAGTCGGTGGGAGTTCCTGCCGCCGATTCTGGAAACAGAACCCAATCTGTCCGTGTACGGCGGGTACGACGGCAACAGCGGACCAGGACAGCAGTCCGCGTCGCACATCGGCGTCACCCAGCACCTGCTGCTTCCCGACGGCGTGTTCTCTCTGACGGGCGAAGGCTTCTACACGAATTCCCGGACCGGGGGAGGCACCATTCTGGGACACACGCGGCAGATCATCGGCGGCATGCTGTGGGGAGCCGGTGCGTCCTACACGGTGCAGAACTCGATTTTCGATTCCATCTATGAACAGGGCGGCGTCCACGTGGAGTTTTTCCCCACGGAAGAATGGTCCATTCGCGCCAGTGGTTACGTGCCCGTCGGCAAACGCCGGCGCGTCGTGTTCGACAGCGGCCCTGTTCCCCAGGCCCCCGTCTTCAGCGGCAACAACATTCTCGTTCCCACCATCACCCGCCGAACCACCGAAGGCGCCATGGGCGGCATCCAGATCGAAGTCGCCCAGAAACTCAGCAATCTGGCGGCCGAAATTTTCGGCGGATACTTCAAATACCAGGCACCGGCCGGCCGCGATGCCGAAGGCGGCAACCTGGGAATCCGCGGCAAAATCACCCGCCGCCTCGACGGCCACTTCGCTGTCTCCACCGACAACCGCTTCGGACCCCAGGCCTACGGCGGAGTCGTGTGGTACTTCGGCGGAGCGTCCGGACTGGATCAGAAAACACTGCGGGACAAACTTTTCCTGCCCGTCCGGCGCAACAAACAGATCGTTATGGGACGACAGACTCAGAACATTCCCGGAAGCGTTCTGCTGACCGACGGCGGCGCTCCCATCACGGTCGCGCACGTCCAGGACGGTGCTGCCGGCACCAATGTCGGGACCTTCGAAAATCCGTTCAACACCAACATGCTCCCCGCCACGCAGCCTGCTGACATCCTGTATCTGCACGGCGGCGGCGGTCCCTATCTGAACGGCTACACACTGGCTCCCGGACAGCGTTTCCTGGGTGAAGGCGGCGGAAACACGCACACCGTCCAGACCGATCAGTTCGGCCCCATCACTCTGCCGGCCGGATCCGGCAGTGCCGTCCGCCCGGCCGTTCAGGGAACACTCACTGCCGCCAACGATGCGGAAATCTCCAACGTGCTGTTTCAGCCGACCGGAACGGCCATCGCCCTGCCCATGCTGAACGGAGACGTCAACGTCAATCGCTCCACAATCGACGGCGGAGTCAATGGCGGAACAATCGGCGTCGACATCACCGGTGGATCCGGAACCTTCACGTTCGGAGACGTCGACATTCTGGACACCTCCGTGGCCGCCCTGAACATCGCCGGCGGCTCTTCCGATGTCATCTTCGGCACGTTCCAGCCGGCACCGCCTCTGATGGCCGACTTCCCGCCGGGATCCATCGATCAGGGAGGCACCGGAAGCGTGGTCACAGTGTCCGGCGGACACACCGGTTCCCTGCTGGTCAACGCCGGCACAACGCTCTCCGCCGACAGCGGCACGGGCATGCAGTTCGACAATGCAGACGGCACCTACACGTTCAACGACACCGTGACACTCAACGGAGGCGATGCGGGGATCGACATCGTCGGCGGCAGCGACGGAACCTTCACGTTCGCCGATGTCGACATCACCAGTCCCACCGGAACGGCCGTGCAGGTGGGCAGCACCGGGGTGGCCGGCAGCGGAGGCACCGCCGACATCACTCTGGCTTCTCTCAGTTCCATCGTTCAGGCCAGCAACGCTCCGGCCGTTTCCATTCTGGGTGATCACACCGGCACCTTCACGATGGACGGCCCGATCACCGCCACGAACGGCACCGGACTGCAGTTCGGAGAAGCGGCCACCGGTGCCAACGGCACCTACGACTTCGGCGGCATCATCAGCCTGGCCGGCGGCGATGCCGGCGTGGATATTCTGGGAGCCAGCAGCGGCTCATTCACATTCGACGACCTGACTGTCACCAGCCCGACCGGAACCGCCTTCAACATCGACGGTCTGGGCGGCACGTCCACCGCATCAGTCACCTGGACCAGCGGCAATCTCAATCAGGTCAACAATGCCACCGCATTTCGCGTGGTCGATCACGACACAGGAATGGTCGCGGTGGATGCCGACGTTTTCACGTCCGACGGCGACGGCATGCAGTTCATGAATGCCGACGGCACCTATGACTTCACAGGCAGCATTCAGATGACCGGCGGAGACGCCGGAATCGACGTCATCGGCGGAAGCGACGGCGTGTTCTCCTTCAACCGGCCGGTCATCAGCAATGCTGCAGGCGGCATCGGAGTCAACATCGACGGCGGGGCCGGCCAGATGGCCCAGGTGACTCTGAACGGAGGCTCCATCACGACCGACGGAGCCACCGGATTCAACGTGAACAACAGCGGACTGACCACCGTTCTGCAGCCGACCGACATCACAACGGCCAACGCACGGGCGATCGATATCGCCGGCACGCAGATCAGCATGCAGTTCCGCAACGTGATTTCCACAGACAGTCCGGCTGAAGGCATCGACATCGATGATGTCCCGGCCGGAAGCAGCCTGTCGATCACGGGAGTCACGTCGGTGGACATGGCCGCCGCCAATGGGATCGACATCATCAATTCCCAGGGCGATTTCTCCTTCGCCAATCTCAGTCTCAGCAACATCGGGCTCAACGGTGTCAATCTGAACAACAACGTGGGCATGACGTCCGTCAGTTTCACAGGCGGATTCGTCCGCTCCACGACTCTGGACGGGTTTCTCGTGGACAACACGGATGATGTGACGATCAGCGGAATCGTGTTCGGACTGCCGGATCCGGTTGGCGGTGACGCCGTGGACTACCGCAGCACCGACGGAATCGACCGCAGCCTGACACTGACGAACAATCTGTCCGCGGCCACCACAGCCATCGCCGGACGCGGCTTCGCCATCAGCCAGGCCGGAGCCGGCATCGTGACGGCCCGCGTAGAAGGCAACTCCATTGCATCCACCGGACAGTCGTTCATCACAACCGATGGCGGCATGCAGGGCCGCCTGCAGCTGGCTCTGAACGGCAACAGCTGGACCACCGCGTCGGCCGACTTCGCCAGTGATGTGGTCGCCGGCGGAGCCCAGTCTACGATCGTCACCGAATTCGACAGCAACTCCGCGACCGGAGGCGGCATGCTGTTCAGCCGCGTCACATTCGACGGCAACGCTCTGGGCGGCGGTGTCGTCCCGGTCGTGGACAGCGGAACCACCACGGTCTCTTCCGGGTCGACAGACGGTCTGAGCCTGCTGGATCCGGGTGGAGACCTGCGGCTGACCGAAGTGAACATCACGACATCTGCCGGAACCGGCCTGGAAATCTTCGATTCCGGCCCCGGCGACACCTTCAACTTCGAAATCGGATCCCTGCCGGGAACCGGCGGATCGATCACGGCTGACGGAGCCGAAGCGATCCACCTGGAATGGACCGGAGCCGGACTGACAGGCGAGATCAATCTGGCCAGCGCCACCAGCACGAATTCCACCGGCCTGCTGGGTGCCCCCGCAGCGAACGTCAGCGGCAGCACCGGAGACGGACTGTTCATCAGTCAGTGGTCCGGCAGCGGTCCCAATGCCGCTTCGATCAACATCAGTCAGCTCAACGTCAGCAACGCCGCCGGCAACGGAGCCCGCATCACTTTGTCTCAGGGACTGATGACATTCGGCAGCGTCACGATCGACGAAGTCGGCGCCTCCGGTATCGTATCCAGTTCGAACTCCACCGACGGCACACTCCTGACGGTCGGCGGCGGGACGATTCAGGGAACCATGGGAGACGGGATCCGCAGCGTGAATTCGGCTCTGACCGTCACCGGCGTGACTTTCGGCGGAACCGAACAGGTCATGATGATGGACGTGGCCGATCCGATCGGACAGGATGCCATCGACATCGTCCAGACGGACGACCGAGACCGCACCTACACGATCACCGGAAACACCTCCATGCTGTTCACCGACCCGGTGACCATGGCGGACAATCCACTGATCAACGGACGGGCCATCAGTCTGCTGGCTGATCCGGCCGGCACAGGCGTGCTGACAGCCACCATCAGCGGCAACAACCTGCAGTCGGTCGAAGAAGCTCTCATCGCCGACGTGAACGGCAACGCCACCGTGGACATCATCGTCCTGGATATTTCCGAAAACACTCTGGAAACCCGGCTGCCGAATCCCGGCGCCGTTCTGCCGCCCGATTACCTGCCCACCGTCGATCTGCGGGGCATCAATGTCAGCCCCACCACGAACAGCCTGAGAGTCATCGGGTTCCGGAATAATACGATCACCGGAAACGGCATCAGTCAGGGCGTGTTCGCCGACGCCGTGACCTTCGCATCCGGCAGTGGCGGAGCCGTCGACGGCGGCACGATGACCATTGGTACCGACGGATCCCGGATCCGAGGCATCGGCATGCGGCTGCGGGATGTGTCCGGAGAACTCAACTTCGGCAATCCGGCCACGATGACGACCGGAGCACTCAATATCGCCACCGAAGCCGACATGGTCACCGGAACCACCGGACTTCTCGTGGACACCAAGGGAGCCGGCACCACGTTCACACTGACCACCAACGGCGGCACGATCGACAGCATGGGCGGTCCGGCCCTGTTCCTCGATCCGCTCACCGTCAACATGACCCTGGATGCCGTCACGTCAACGGACAGCACGACCGGACCGACAGCCGCCAGTACCGGAGACGGCATTCACCTGGATGGCGTCACCGGAACCGTGGATATCGCCCTGCTGACGGTCACACGGTCCGACGCGGAAGGTGCCGAAATCCTCAATTCGAATGTCAACATGACACTGACCGAAGTCGCCCTGTCCAACATCGGTGGCGACGCCTTCGCCGTCAATATGAATCCAGGAGGCAGCCTGGTCATCAGCGGAGGCAGCATCGCCACGGTCACCGGAAATGCATTCACGATCATGACCGGCGGGCTGTTCCAGATGGACAATACCAGTGTCTCTGCAATCACCGGATTCACAGGCGATATCACCGGCACCATTCTGATGGGCGACAACAACACGGCCGATATGGTCACTCAGGAGCCGACCAATCCGGGCAACCCGGGTTCCGTGATCTTCGATACCGGAATCCTCGACTGATCCCGCTGCTCGTCAGGACACGCGGGTCAGTTTCGTCACGCGGCCGGTGCCCACCCATTCGGCCACATAAATGTTCCCTTCGGCATCGAAACACGCATCGTGCGGGTGAACGAACTGCCCGTCCCGCCACGCATCCGGTTTGTTCCGCAGATCGCGGTCGGCCTGCAGAGCGTCCAGACCGGTTCCCAGATGCGCCACCACCTGATTGGTTTCATCCAGCAGCGTGACGCGGGCATGCAGTTCCGGAACCAGCAGCAGATTCTCCCACGTGTCGAAATTCGCCGGCATTCCGAAACCGGTCAGCGTCTCCCGGTAAGTGCCGTCCGGAGAAAACGTCTGCAGAGTGTGATGCGCCCGGTCGGTGACGATCAGTTCCGTATCCCGCCCCGGACGTTTGTCCAGCCAGATCCCGTGAGCTGTGCTGAAGGTGCCCTCCCCGTCTCCCGGTCCGCCGAAACAGCCGACCCATTCCGCATTCGCGTCGTACCGGTGGATGTAAAACGACCCGTAACCGTCGGCTACCCAGAACCCGCCGTCGTCGGCAAACGCGATGTTCGTGGGCATGAACCGGTCCCGCCCCCAGATTTTCTTCCGGTCGGTGTCTTCGTTCGGCGCATACACACCGGATTCCATGGGAGCATACTTTTCCCAGACGACTTCTCCGGTGAGCGTCATTTTGGAAAACATCTTCACCTGCTGGTAGCCGGTCACGTACAGAAACTCTTCGGATCCCTCGCGGCGGACCTCCAGCCCGTGCCCTCCGCCCTGAAACTGACTGCCGAATGCCCGGATGAAGCGCCCTTCGTGATCGAACACGAAGATCGACGGATGGTCGGTCAGTTCCGCGCGTCCTTCGTGGATCACATACAGCCGCGACTGACTGTCCACTGCCACATTGTGCGTCGTCTGCCAGAAATACGGATCGGGGAGTTCCACACAGTGATGATCGACACGAAACCGATGCTCCCCCTGCCCCGTGATGATCTCTGAAGACGTGCGGCCTGCAGTCAGAATCCGCGGTGACGCCGCGGCTGCAGCCGCAGCCAGGGCTGTGCGACGAAGAAACCGGCGGCGGCCGGTGCGGGGGCAGTTCGCTGACACGAAGATGTCTCCTGAAACAAATCACAAAGAACGGACAGACCTCCCGGACGCGGTGCCCCGGCTCCTGCAGTCCCCGAAGGTACGGCAGCGGCCCGGGCGGATCAATCGTTTCCCTGAAGACGGGCCGATTCGGAATCTGCCAGTTCCCGCAGATGCTTCCAGGTATACAGTCCGGAATCGTGGCCGTCCGACCACACGAACTGCAGCGCGTAATTGCCGGTCAGGGACACATTCTGCGGCTGAATCGTTTCGGGAACCGTCTGCGGATCCAGAATCTGCCGCCCCGTGAATTCATCGATGCACAAAGCACAGCGGCAGCTCTGCCGCAGCAGACGAAACGGCAGTCGAGACACATCGTGGTCCGACCAGACGATCTCCAGCAGTCCGTCTTCACGATGAACGCGGATGTTCTGAGGAGTCTGCATCGGAAAACCTGCCGCCGTATCGAGTGGGTCCGGATCAGTCGACCAGAGACCGATTGCAGCAGAAGGCCCACTGACTCCGCAAGCGATTTCGGCATTTCCCGGACCCGGTTCTCCCGACCGTCCCGAAACAGAGACGCGTGCAGACGCCGTGTGGGACAGACACGGTGGCCGTCAGTCCGCCCGCTGCAGCCCGCATCCCGAATTCAGCACCCAGCCTTGTCACCGGGAAACTGCGCAGGAACAGCGGGGACAACGAAAACCTTCGCAGAACCGCCAGACGCGGGCCTCGTCCCCTCAAAAAACGATGAAACGAACCCCGAACGTTTCGTGCTCTCTCCGGAACAGGGCCGGCGTGAGTGAGGAAAGGCCGAATCACTCAGACATGCCATCAGGTGAACGAACCGCGCCGACCGAAGATTCCCACCCGCCAAACGGTCTTTGGCCATGACAAAAAGACCGACCGAACATCCCACGGCACATTGGCCGCTCGACCGCAATCGTGACCGATCCGTCAGGAGGAATACGGAACCGGGACGCGACCTGTTCAACTCCGCTCACCGCGGCACCGGATGCCTGGCCCTCAGAAACGTGCTCAGCCCGTCCAGATCGTCTGTGTTGATCAGATCCACCCCGGCATCCGCCAGCTCCTTCCACATGGCCGGTGTGTCGGGAGTCGCCCAGAAGCGGATGCGTCGCTTTTCCCGATGAGCTGTCCGGACCAGTTCCTGCAGGCGGCTGCGTTCGGTTTCTGCAAACGGGCCGATCCCGCGCCAGCGAAAGTGGCGGCGCCAGTTGTCGCTGATCAGAGGCATCAGATGAACGGGCCGATCACTGCCCAGGTCGGACAGCCGCCCGTCGACTCCGGCAAATCGTTCCGGCGCGGCCGCAATCGCATCCCAGGCTCGGTCGCCGCTGACCACGGCGTGAACCGGACCATCATGAAACACGCCGTCCTTCACACAGGCAAATAGCTCCGGATAGCCCGCCAGGGTCGTGTTGAGCACCCGCCAGGAGTCCGCTCCGCGGTTCTTGATGTCGATCAGCAGAGTCAGTGCCGGTCCATCAGGCCACACACGGCCGCCATGCGTTCGGACACGCTTCCGCAAAGGATCCAGGTACAGACGCTTCAGAGTCCGCCTGTCATCCAGTTCGCGCCGCGTGTGCGCAACCAGCAGGCGGCCATCCACCAGAAACACGTCAGCTTCCACACTGCAGAACCCGTGAGACAGAGCATCCTGCAGCGGCCGTTCATGCAGATAATCGTTGTGGGCATGAGCCTGCTCCAGCGGTGCAGCCTCCTCGACCTCCGCAGCCGCCACCAGTCCCGCAATTCCTGCACTGCCGCATGCCAGCAGAACGAATCGAAGCATCATCAGGACACAGTCTCCGAATGGTTTTCAGAAGCAGTCCGACAGCCCGCACGCCCCTGCCCCCCTCCTGGAAGAACATTTCCGACACGCACAGGCCGGTACAGGTCACGGCGATTCGGAATGTTCGATGTCCGGCCAGTAGGTCTCGAAATCGAAATCCGGACTGTTGTCCGAATCGTGACACCGGTAACAGGCCTGTTTCCCCTGTTCCAGAGTGATGGCGACTTCCTGTCGGGCCAGATCGAGTTCCCCTTCTTCGATGAGTTCCACATGGCGGCTGGCCGGTCCGTGACAGTTTTCACACTGGTTTCCGGCCAGCAGAGATTCCAAAGCCTGCTCCTGGGGTGTTTCAGCAAGATCTGCATTGATGAAGCCGGATCGGTAGCGGATGTATTCCTGAGGGTCCCAGCCGGTCACATGACAACTGAGGCATTCCGGATCGTGCGAACGATCGACTCCGTTGAGCCGTTCAAAGCCCTCACGGCGATGGACGGGATTCAGACTCTCAAAGGCATGCGCATGGTGACTGGCCTGCCAGATTTCGCAGGACGCTTCGTGGCATTCCCGACAGGATGCTTCACCGATGAACCGGGCCCCGCTGGGGTGTCCCGTGACGCCATCCGTCAGAGCGATGCGTTCATCGAACAGACGCTGCTGATAGTCCCGCATGTGATCCACCATCGACGGATCATCTTCGAAATCGCCGCGTTCCAGCGGAACGAGACGAAACCGCAGCTCCGGCCGGTCCGGACCGGTCCACACGCCCAGCACACCCGTGTACTTCCCTTTGTGCCCCACCTGCAGAAGCAGAGTGCGACCGATCTGTTCGGGAGCTTCCCGCGGATTCGGATCGCCGAATCCCTGAGCCGTCAGCACCGCATCGAAGGCCGGAAACTCCGAAGCGAACTGCCGGGATTCCTCCACGGAACCATGCGACAGCAGAATGCGTACATCGACCTGCTGCTCATCAAACGCCTCCAGAGCCTTCCGAAGTGCCGGTTCCGGATCCGACCACGTGATGTCCGATCCGGCTCCTTCCGGCACGACGCGCCGGACCGTCTGTTCAGTCATCACACCGGTCACACCGATCCGCACCATGCCGACGGAAATCACGCGCCAGGGAACAGGCGTGCCGAAATCGGGCGATCCATAAAACAGAAGGTTGGCACTGACGAAATGCAATGCGTCCGGACTGTCATCGGGCAGATCCTGCGTCAGCAGGAAATCCGGCTGCAGACGCAGATCTTCCGGCCCCAGTCCCACAGCCACATAGTGCAGATCGCGCAGCGCATTCAGAGTCGTTTCGAATTTGATCTGCGCCTGCCGGGTCGTCCGGCGAACCAGGCCGCCCAGATCAATTCCGCGAACCGTCCATCCGGCCGCCTTCAGTTTTTTTACCAGGTCAGCGCGCCGCGCCATGCCGCCCATCTGACCGGCCGTGCAGCCGCACGGTTCGAAGTAGCCGTGCTGTTCACCGGTGAGGACCAGGGCCGCGTCCGGAACCGGCCAGTCCAGAGGAATGCCGGCCGGCTCCGCAGCCGATTCCGGTGACGGCAATCGGTCTGCTTCTGCCGGCCGTTCGGCAGACAACGACTGTTCTTCCGTCTCCGCCACCGAACGCGAACCCGGCGGTCCGTCCGATCCGTCACCGGGCCGGCCAGTGAACGATGCCGCCCAGACCAGCAGTCCCGCAGCCAGAATGGCCAGAACGGCCGTCGTGATTCCGCGCACGTAAACAATTCCCCGGAACAATGCTGAAGCCCGTGGTCCGCGGACAGAACGTTAGCCAATGCCGGCGGAATCGGGAACCGGAGACTCAGTTGGCCGAAAAAGTCACGGAAATGAGAATCTCCGGTTCCTTCGGGTGATTCGTGAAACATTTCAGCTGCCCAGGATGATTCCGGCCTCGCTGCATCTTCAGTGCTCCTGGAGGGTACTCAATTTTCAGCACATACCGACCGATCCCCCCGGCAGGCTTTCCCTGCGGACGCAGCTCAGCACGGAATCCCGCCGGCGATGATTCGAATCCTTCCAGCCTGAGCGGTTCAGGCATCTGCTTCTGATCGACCAGAAGCATCAGCTCCGCCGACCTTCCCCGCAGCGCAGGAAACTGGCCAAGACTCAGCCGCCGGCGCCCCGAATCGAAAATGACGCCCTTCATTCCTGTGATGCGGATGGCCCCGTGGCGTCGGGCACTGATGGCCACCGTGACCGGATCGTTCACTTCCGCAATGTGGATCGCCAGCTGTTCCCGAAAGTCGCCGGCAGGAAATAAAGGCCGGACCGTCACCCGAAACTTCAGCCCCGAAACAGCATCGTTCTCTGTCAGTTCCAGTTCAGTCATTGGTTCGTGCTCAACGGTAATCAGGTCCGAGGACGGAACGACAGACGTCACTGTGAGTGTCGGAAGAAAGCGGGAAAACAGCAGTGTTTCCATTGTCTGAGGCGATTCAGTCCGTATCAGTCCAAGCGACCATTCCGTGTCGGGCTTCAGAGAAATCCGTTCTGCCACCTGCCCTGTCACGCTGAATCGGATCTCAGGATTGTCCGGATCATTCGTATACAGGTCGCCCGCATGGTGGAACGCGTCCGTGACATCGCGCCCTTCCCATTCCAGAAACACACTCCCGGATTCTCCAGGCGCCAGCACATCGTGACTCACACGAAACTGTGTGCACTTGCAGCTTGTTCGGTGAACACGCAGTCTCAGCGGTGCTTCCCCCGCATTGGATATGGCAAATTCGTGGTGCATCCGGGTGCCGGCTGCCATCCGGCCGAAGTTGAAGTCGCGTTCTTCAGCCACAACTTTCGGCCAGGGACCGGTTTCAGAAATTTCCAGTGGCTGCGGATCCTTCTCGACCGCTTCATCTGTCCTGGCTTCAGGCAGAGTGTCCGTATCCACATCTGGCAGCAGGTCAGAACTCTCCGGATCCGCACAGCCGCTCACAACGATGGTCACGGCGACACCGGTCACCAGGATCAACAGCTTCCTGAAGTCAGTTGCCCACGCCCGGAATCGGCTGAGTGTCTTCATCTGATGCCTCGCTGATGATTTCCTGCAGAATCTCCAGATCCCGTTCCGGAAGAAACTGGTCACTGTGCCACCATCTCCTGTTGACCGCTTCGATGTCCAGAGCCGTCCGGGCCGCCGCAGCCGCCGCAGCCCGGTTTCCGGCTTCACGCTCCCGGCGGGCCAGTTGAGCCTGAATGGCTGCGCTGGTCGGATGCCACTGAGCCGCCTGACGCAGGTCTGCCAGGCAGCCCTCCAGATCGCTCCGATATCCCGCCGCACGAAACAGGCGGTAACGGATGTCCGCCCGCGCCAGAAGACTGCCCACACGACGTCGGTCGGCAGCCACCAGTTCATCGCAGATACGCAGAATGTCCTGCCGTTTTTCATCCGGCAGTGACCGACGTCTCTGCTGTTCCCGGTCGCCGCGAACCGGCCGCATCAGTCCATACGCTGCCGCACGCACCATCTGTTGGCGCGCAGATACAGACAGCGGATCGGCCCCGACGGCAGCCTCAAGTGACCGCTGAGCCGACCTGGGATCTCCCCGATCCAGAGCCAGCCGACCCAGATCTTCATGCAGCCGCGCTGCTGTCACCGGAATCAGACCGACCCACACCGCCGCCACCGCCAGTGCGCCGGCCGCTGCTGCCGTCCCCCCGAAAAAGAACGCCCCCGGAACCGCCTCCGTCTTCGATTCAGCCGGTTTCCGGGCCACAGCCGCACTCATCAGCAACAGCAGCAGCAGCCCGCAGATCGGGGTCTGCAGGCCACCGGCTCCCAGCAGATGAACACACAGTGCCGTCGCCGCTGCCGGCACGGCCAGCGTGTCCATCGGCAGCCGCTTCAGACCGGCGGACACCACAGCAGCCAGCCCCACAGACGCCAGCAGCATGCCGTCCGACGTCCCCAGCGTCTGCCCGCGAAACCACATCCACGCCAGGTGAATGACACAACCGGCCGCCAGGCCGGGAATCAGAGACATTCCGCGTGCTCCAGCCATCAGAACCGGCGGATCCGGTCGACGCCAGGATAGAAACAGCGCACCGGTCAGACACAGCAGCCCGGCCAGCCCCGGCAGACCTCCGGAACACCAGGCGTCCAGAAATATGTTGTGCGGATCCAGAATCTCCTCGCTCGAATCCACCAGCCTGTGGCGAAGATAAACCTGCCGAAAATTGCCCGGCCCCGGCCCCAGCCAGGGAAACTCGCGAATCACGCCTCCCGTCCCGACCCAGTAATGCAGCCGAAACTGCAGGGAACGCGGGGCTTCCGTCAGCACTTCCCGATCCAGCACGCCAGTCCAGAACACGCCGGCCAGCAGGACGGCTGTCCCCAGAGCAGACACGAACCCTCCCCGCATCAGCAGTCGGACAAACCGGCCTTCCCGCCGATGAACCACCTGACCGACTGCCAGAGCCGCAGCCGATGCGACCACGGCCACCCAGGCCGTGCGGCTCTTCGTCAGCACCAGACACCACGCCGTCACCGCCGCAGCCGCCACGACAAACGCCCGCTGCCACCAGAAGGCCGATGCCGAAAACAGCGGCAGCATGCGGCCTGCCAGCAGCATCAGACTCACCGCCAGAACTCCGGCAAACGTGTTGGCCAGCGCGAACGGACCGAACGGCTCCGTGCTGTTCAGCAGACGCTGTTCGAACTGTTTCCTCGCGGGACCTTCCAGAGGAACCCCGCTGCGGAGAAATTCGAGTCGAATCTGCGCTGCTTCCGGCGTGTGCGGCGTTTCATCCAGAACAGCCCGTTTCCGCAGATACGCTTCCGATTCGGACGCATAGAATGTGTGACTCTGCCAGATTCCGAACGCCGCCAGCCCCACTCCCAGAGACACCGTCAGACGCATGACAAACTCGCGGCCGACGGGATCCCAGGCCGCCAGTCGGCTCCACATCCACGCTGCGGCAATGCCCGTCCATGTCAGTGCCAGATTCAAAGCCGCCCGGCGATCGCCTTCACGAAAAAACACACCGGCCGTCGACAGCCAGATACCCGTCGGCAGCAGAACCACACCGGCTGTCAGCAGCCGTTCCGCCCACCCGGCGCCCGCCAGCGACCGAAAAGAAAACGGCAGACCAGCGCCGCTTCTCCACAGCCAGACACACGTGCCGCTCAGACCGAACAGCCACAACACCGTCAGATGCAGACCGTCCCCGTTCATCGCCCCTTCCGACGGCCAGAGAAACTCGGCCGTCAGCAAAGCGGTCAGAGCAGAAAGCGGGACGGCCCGACCGGACGGAACACGTGAAGCCGAATGCGGCACCTGGGCTGATCGGACCCGCTTCGTCATGGTCCCGTCTGTTCATCTGATGACGATGTTTCCGGCCGCTGCGACGACGCGCCCACCGCGCCAGCGGACGACAGAACCACGGAAGAATCGTCGGTCGGCTGCATAGCCGCCAGCTGCGTCCGCTGACGCACGCTCGAACGACGTCCCACCGTTTCCAGAATCGCCACCACACACAGCACGCAGAAAATCAGAGCGATCACCAGCCAGGCTCCCGTCCAGTCAGCCACTTTGTACAGAAGCAGCCCGCCCAGACCGGTCATCAGCGTCGCCAGATGAATGGTCAGGACCGCATGAGCCGGACGGAATCCGATCTCCACCAGACGGTGAGAAAAATGGCTCTTGTCTCCATGAAACGGACTGCGCCCATGCTTCAGTCGAATGAGAATGACGGAACAGAAGTCGTACAGAGGCACCGCCAGCACACACAGCGGAGCCAGAATGACGTGACGACTGCCGCTGTGTTCATAAAACGTCCCCGCGATCGTCAGCGTGGCCAGCAGAAATCCGGCCAGATTGCTTCCCGAATCTCCCATGAAAATCGATGCCGGTGGCCGGTTCCAGACCAGAAATCCGCCCAGAGCACCGGCCGCCGTCAGAAGGACGAACGCCACGACCCAGTGCGGGATCGGAACAAGCACCAGCAGAATCCCCGCGAACAGCAGGCAGGCGATCATGCTGATCCCCGCCGACAAAGCGTCCATGTTGTCCAGAAAGTTCATGGCATTCGTCAGCACCACGATCCACAGGATGCTGATCACAAAACCCACCCAGGGCTGCTCAACAAACACACTGGCCCGAACGCCGGCTGCCGTCACCCCGGTCGCCACGCCCAGCTGAACCAGCAGACGAAGCAGCCACGGCAGATTCCACAGATCATCGGCCAGCCCCACGGCAAACAGCACGGCAGCGCCCACAGCAATCGCCGCCATCTGACGAAGCTGCACCGGATCCGTCTCCAGACGGGTCACGACCAGGGCGAAACCGTCGGACACGTTTCCCCACACCGACGGCATCAGCCACAGCCAGACAGACGGCACCACCATGCCCACAGCAACCGCAATGCCGCCCCCCATGGGCGTCGGCTCCTGATGCACCTTGCGGTGCCCCGGCAGATCAACCAGCCCCAGCCGCGGAGCCACCCGGCGAACCAGCGGCACTGCCAGCACGCTGGGAATGAACGCGGCCAGCAGAGACACCGCCAGAAAACTCAACATCGACTCAAAACCGGGCAAAAGCATGCAGGGCAGCCCGGCAGCCAGACTCACACAGCCGGACAACGTTCGATTCACAGAAGTCTACGATGCCGCCCGAAACGCTGACGGACGAATGATCGCATTCCCCTGAATTCCCCCCCACTCCGCACCGGCCATCGTCCACCTGAACCCGCGGAGGAAGAATTTGCACAGGAATACTGATCATACGTTCATGTGTTTTGAAAAAATCTGCCCGAGTGGCGGGCTGGCGGTGTCGTTTTTGCAGCCGACACCCGGTCTGTCTGCCAGACCACAGTACGATGCAACCACAATAATAAAACACACTTACAACAAACCACTGTTTCTGCACGACAAACGGCGCAACACTTGCATTGCCCTGTCATCAGACCGAAGACGGCGTGGACCGTCACTGATATCGAAACGAAAGGAAGCTCATCATGCGAAGTACCCTGACTTCCGTCACACTGCGTCGCCTGCTGGCGGCAGACGGTTATCTGCATCTTGAGCTGCCTGGGAGGGCGATCGACGAACTCCGGAAGATCGACAATGCGGGCGCTTTGGAAGGAACACGGCAGCTCATGCTGGGAATCGCCCTGAAGCGTTCCGGAAACTCCGAAGCTGCCGTAGAACATCTCGAACAGGCCGCCCGGACGATGCCGGGCGCCATACGCAGTTTTGCCTGGAGCGAACTGGCATCCTGTTATCGCGACGTCGGAAGCCGCGAACTGGCCGATCTTGCCGAAACTCTGGGAGGCGACCGCGTCTACGAACTGTGCATCGCTCTGCCCGGCGGACAAATCAGCCTCTGTTCCACGGATTCGGCCACAGAAATGGTCTGATTCATTCTCCGGAAAAAACGGAATGCCCCGCAGCGGCCGTGCCGAATCCGGCACGGCCGCTTTTTTCTGCGGAAACGTCCCCACCCCCTGGACGCCCGCAGCCTGCCGTGTCGATCCGCTCGGTTCCTCTTTTCGTATTCGCCGCTTCCCGACATACTCCGCCTCCCGGCGACCGGGCCGCGCCTCTCCGGCCCGCCGACCAGTCAGCGACGGATCGACACCATGATCAGGAAAGATCACCCGGCAGCCTGGCTGCTGTTTGTCTTCGCGGCCGTTTCAATCTGCTGCGGCTGCCGCGGCCGGCAGCATGCGTGGATTCTGTCTTCTGACGACCGCGATATGATCGGCAGCCACGAAGCGGGAGCGGAAACCTGGAAGCCGCTCATCGAAGAATCCGTGGCCCGCCTGCTGGGACGCTGCACAGACGGCATCCAGACCGTCTCCTGGATCGATGGAAACGGAACCGGTGTCCGCACCGTCTGTTTTGCGGGCGTCGAGAATCGCAGCAGCGAACCCCTGGGCGACTTTCGCGAACAAATTGACGACCACATCGACACCCTGGTCGGACAGGCCCCCGGATTTCGGATCATCAGCCGCCGCTACGTGGAAGCGGCTCTGGATGAAATCCGCTGTCGCCCCGATGCACTCATCATTCCCGAAAAACGCCGGGAACTGCAGGCCGTTCTGGAACGACAGGACCAGCCCTTCGATTACCTGCTGTTTGCCCACGTGACATCCGGAACCACGGCCGTCAACGGCGATTACCAGCGCGATTATCAGCTCACGCTGGAACTGCTGGATATCCACACCGGAGAATCCATCCGCGAATCGGCTCTTCTGCGCAAAGGATATCACCGGTCGTATCTGGGACGACTGAAATACCGGCTCGCCGGTTCGAACTCACGATAAACGACCATGGCTGCCGGTTCACCTCGTTCACTGTCCCCGCCGATTTTCCGGCCGGGCCACGCCGCGCTGGCCGCCGCCGCGCTCCTGATGATCGGATGCCAGGCCGGCCGGGTGTCGACCGGACACCTGACCGCTCTGTACGACAATGGCCGGCCCGATCGCGCTCTGGCCGTGCTGCCGGACATCTCCGATTCGCATTACCGGAATTCCGATCTGCCGGCTCTGGATCGATCCGTCCTGCTGCTCATGTCCGGACGCCCGGACGAAACCGTCCGCAGTCTCGAAACCGTTCGCAGGCGTCTGGATTTCTACCGACAGCAGGACATCGCCGAACAGATGCACGCGATGCTCAGTGACGACAGTGCCGTGGCCTGGGCCGGCCGGGAGTTCGAACGGCAGATGGTGGACAACATCCAGATACTGGCCGCCATTCTGTCTGACAGCCCGGATACGCAGGCCCTGGCCACACGCGGTCTGGCCGCCGCGCATCAGCGGGAACAGGCCGCCGGGCCGAACCCGCCGTCGCCTGCTGCCCCGGAACCCACCGTCCCGGACAGCGATGAGGCCACAGTGCCTCCGGTCGCGCCGGAGGCCGCTCGCATGACGGCCTGGCTGGCCGCAGCCGTCTCATCGGAACACATGCACAACGCCGACCTCACAGACCGCCTCATTCAGCAGGTTGCTTCCTGGCAGCAGCCCGGCGAATCCGACAGTGCGTTTCAAAAACTGGGCACGCAGGCCGCCCGCGGTTCCGGACTGCTGCAGGTCGTGACATTCGCCGGCCGCGTCACCTCCTGGGAAGAAGAAGCGGTGGAACCGACCACCGCCGCCCTGTTCATCGCCGAAAGCATCCTCAGCGCCGTCGGCGAGTATTCCCTGCCGCCCACCGTGTCCGATGTCACGATCGCCCGCCCCGTCCACTGCTCCGCGGCGCTGCCATTCCGCACCCGGGTGGCTGCGCCCACCGCCCCACCGGCCCTCAGCAGTCAACTGCTCGATGTCAACCGGGCGGCCTGGCAGTCGTATCTCGCGGAACGCGACCGGCAGATCGCCCGAGCCGTAGTTCGGCGCATCGTGAAAAAAGGAACCGTGTATGCCGCCAAAAACGCTCTGCATGCCTCCCGCGACAGCGGAACCGACATCCTTCTGAGCCTGGCCGGTATGCTGTGGGAAGGCCTGGAACAGACCGATCTGCGCTACTGGACGCTGCTGCCGGCATCCGTCGAAATCGCCCAGATGGAACTGCCCGCCGGAACGCACCGGATCACACTGCAGACCGTGTCCGCCAGTGACCCTCAGGCCCCGCCGACACACAGCAGACACATCACGGTCGACATCGAAGACGGCCGCAACACGTTCGTCGTCTGCTTCCGCCCCCGCGATCAGTTCAACGCCGTGCACACCAGCCGGTGATCCAGGCGGCTTTCCGCACTCGTCGCCTTCCCCGACATCCATACCGGAAGAACGCGCCTCCTGTCCCGGCAGACGCTATCATCTTCCTGTCGGGCCGGCCTTTCCGGAATGCCGGCGCAGCCCCGCACCTTTCTGCAGACACCCTGTCGCGGAAACAAACCCTCCGACGAAGGACGCACGGACATGAAATCCGTCCTCGCCGCTCTGCTGCTCACTTTGTTGAACACCGCTTTTCTGTATGCCGACCCTTCTGAAAACAGCCGTCACGTTTCGCCCTTCCATCTGCACTGGGAAAACAACCTGCTCACCGTTCGTGCCGACGACCTGCCCGGAGAATTCCTGCAGATCTGGTACCTCGAAGCCTGGTGCCGGCCCGGATCCGCCGATCGCGACTGGCAGGACACCGTTATCGGCCACACAACGCAGCTTCTGCAGGCGGATCCGGACGGCCGCAGGCTGAAGTTGAGATGTACTCTGAAGGACGGCGTGACGGTCGATCACACGATCACCGCCGTTGCCGACGGAATCGCTTTCGAACTGCAGGCCCGCAATCCCACGTCCCGGCCGTCACAGGCCCACTGGGCACAGCCCTGCATTCGCGTGGACCGGTTCACCGGAGCGGACCAGAGAAGTTATCTGAAAAAGAGCTTCGTGTTCCTCGACGGTCAGCTCTGCCGCATGCCGACTCCCGACTGGGCGACAGCCGCCCGCTACGTCCCCGGACAGGTGTGGCGGGCTCCGGACGTCGACCCGCGAGACGTCAATCCGAGACCGCTGAACCGTCACGTCCCGTCGAACGGCCTGATCGGCTGTTTTTCAAAAGACGAAACCTGGGTGCTGGCCACAGCCTGGGAGCCCTGGCAGGAACTGTTCCAGGGCATCATCGTGTGTCTCCATTCCGATTTCCGCCTTGGCGGACTGCAGCCCGGTGAATCCCGAAGCATCCGCGGCCGTCTCTACCTGATGCCCTGCCCCGACGGAAACATCCGCCCGCTGCTGACCGCCTACCAGCGCGATTTTCCGGAACACACCCGAAACAAATAACAGCGCCGGCACGCGGCGGCAGCAATGACAGCGGAACGGCGCAAGCCGTCCGGTCGCTGCGCAGGTGATCGTCGCCACCGGAGGCCTCGCGGCCTTCCGCTGAAATTTCCGTCTCGCGTCCGGGAAGCCCGCAGGCCACTGCCTGCAATCCGCCGTATGCATGCCATTGTCCGCTGGAGGAACGGGCTGCGTCCCATCCGAACCGTTCTGTGGAGGGGCGCGCTTTGTCGCGTCCGCGTCATCGACGGCCCCGACAGAGCGGGGCCCTCCACTGTTCCTGAATCCGGCCTGCAGTCTGTCATTCACTGTGCGCTTACAGACAATCCACCGGCCACCGGAACAAAGGAAGCACGAAGCGGTCATCCGCGACGGCGCAGAAAAGCAACGGCCACTCCCACCACCAGCACACCGT
>WFTL01000034.1 GCA_015485495.1 Planctomycetaceae bacterium | reverse complement strand
TTCCTGCTGAGAGTACGTTCCGCGGTCGGCCGGAGGTCCGACCGCCGTGACCACCGGAGTGTCCCTGAAGGGAAACACGAGTCGTCGACGAAAGACGGTTCGGGCGGACTGCTGCCACGCGGACCACTGCTGCGGGTTTTCGTACTTCGGCACCTGCAGCGGTCTCTGCCGCATAGCCCAGCGGCCGTACAGGAACGGATCGGCCACTGCCCCGCTCGAATCCGCCACCGGCTGCGGGGCTGGCTTCTGAGTCATCGCCGCCGCCGTGTCGGTATCGACAATGCCCAGACACAGCCACCAGGGCGGCATGTCACTGAGTGTCTCCCCTTTTGCGAAAGTCCGCCGGTAAACGGCCGCATAATGAGGCTGCCCATCGACCGCCGCGTTGCTCGTTCCGCGATACCCGCGTGGCGCCACGAGCGTCCACCCGAAATGTTCCGGAGCCAGCCGATCGGGAAACGACCAGTCTCCGGTTGCATTGTACTCGAACGCAGCAAACACCACCGCCGGCTTCAGGAAACGCACCGAAACACGGTGTCCGTGGCCGCCCGAAAAAATGATCCGCGGCTGTCCTCGAAGAAAACCGGGCAGTTCCAGCATCCGGTAGTCGCGGTTCAGAAACGTCACCGCGCCCGGTTCACTGATCCAGTACCCCGCCGGTTCGGCAGACGTCACGTGGACCATCGACGACAGCCGCCCGATCGTATCGCGATACCGGCTGACCTGCCGAAGTGTCCTCTGCAGTGCGGCCACGTCATCGACCAGCAGCAGATCCGGACTGTGCCTCAGCAGCGGCAGCACCTCCGTGAGGCCCCCGGTCCGGGCGTTGATCTGCAGCTCCGCCCCGGCCCGCCGAATCCGCCCCACAGATTCCGGACCGCCTTCTGAACGCAGCCAGCGCGGCCACAGACGCACGATGTCCACACCCGCATCCAGAAAGGAATCGATTTCTCCGGGAGCTCCTGCGAAAGCCAGTTGACGCGTCCGGGGCAGCAGACGCCGAAAACGGCGGGCCTGCTGTGCCGAACGGACTCCCACGATCGTTTCCGCCGGTGCCCCATGACGGCGAACGCATTCTGAGACCGCAGCAGCATAATCCTCACCCTGTTCCTTGAGATCCAGAAGCACGTCGACGCGTCCCCGACAGGCAGCGAGCACTTCGGCCAGAGTCGGAATGCGCTCCTGATGCCACTCCTGACCGAACCAGGACCCGGCATCCAGCCGCTTCAGTTCTTCCATGGTGCGTTGGGCAGCGAGCCCTGATCCGTCGGTGGTGCGATCCAGCGTCCCGTCGTGCAGGACGAACAGAACACCGTCCCGACTCCGGCGGACATCGACTTCCACGATATCCGCCCCCAGTTCCATGGCCCGCAGATACGCCGACAGCGTGCATTCCGGGCGTTCCGACATGGCTCCCCGATGCGCCACGATGCGCAGCGGCCGGGGCGCCGCCCCATCCGATCCATCCGCCGCCGGATGCCCCGCCGGCACGATGAACAGAGCCATCATGCAGACCACGGAACTCAAAAACCGGCAACCTGCCACCGTCTTCATCAACGCCCTTTCTGCTGACTCCCGATCGCTGACCGCTGACGATCCACCGGGCTGCCGACCCCTCGGTCTCTGTGATGCGGATGACCGAACGCCCCGGCCATCGGTCTCCGGCCCGGAGGGCATCTCTTCGTTACTGCGACGAACCGGATTGGGCCGCCTGATCTCCGGAACGTTCTTCTGAATGGCTGCCGGATCCGGCTGCCGCGGCGTCCTGATCCGCCGAAGCGACGTCCGTTTCGTCGTCCGACGGTTTCGGCCCGTCATCATCCGCCTGGCCGGTTCGGGGCGGAATGGAACGAATCTGAACCGGTTTGTTGTACGGGCCACTCACCCGACGGCCGACCGGCGGGTGCAGTTCCCGCACCCAGATGTTTCGAAACCGGACGGCATCCTGATGGAACTGCAGGCGAATGGGTTCCTGTTCGGCATGGGCTTCGTAATGGGGGGCCTTCAGATACTGCGTCGATCCGAGGATTTCGAAGTGATTCAGGATGAGGACTCCGTTGTGCAGAACGGTCACATAAGCCGGCGTCTCCAGATCGCCGTTCGTCCGGAAGCGTGGAGCCGTGAAGAAGATGTCGTAGGTGTTCCATTCCCCCGGCGGCCTCATGGCGTTGACCATGGGTGGTGTCTGTTTGTACACGGAACCGGCCTGGCCATCGAAGTACGTCACGTTGCGCCATGAATCGAGAACCTGAACCTCGTAGCGGTCCATCAGAAAAATTCCGCTGTTGCCGCGTCCCTGTCCTTCCCCTTCGATCTCCGCGGGCGCCGACCATTCCACATGAAGCTGGATGTCTCCGAAACGCCGTTTTGAACGGATGCTGGTCTGCTGAGGGATGGCGCAGCCATCTTCGATGCGCCACCGATCGCCGTCATCCCATTCGGACAGATTCGTGCCATCGAAAAGCACGACGGCATCGGATGGAGGAGCCCCCGGATGCTCCCCCGGCGTCACGATCGGCGGTTCCTGCCATTCGACCCCGCTTTTCCATTCCTGAGCCGTCGCCGCAGCGGCCCCCAGGCACCCCGTCACAATCACCACCCATGACACGCAGCGCACCGTTTTCATCTCCACCGAATCAGTCCTGCTTCCCCGGCTCCCCGCAAAGCGGGCACCTTCAGTCCGTCATCGTGTCCGACGGACCGGGCCGATGCAAACCCATCCTGGACGGTTCGGCAGTCCTGGCGCACTTCCCCCGGGGAACTTCCGCACAGCACAGCAAAAAATGAATCAGGGCCTCATTCAGCAGGCTGAATGAGGCCCTGATTCATGAGAATCGGCTGCCAGGCGGCGACACTCTACTTCATGAAAAAGTCGGTCGGTCCCCGCAGTGTGTAGTACGGATACTGGTAGATTCCGGCCGGAGACGGTGCCGGAGGATACATCAGTCCACGGGGAACGTTGTAGGTGTAGGAATTCCGATGCACCGGATGGAACGGCAGATTGATGAATTCCCGCGAGTCATAGCCCAAGTAGTGATGGCAGTCGGCAGCTCCGCTGGCCTGGCACGACGGACACGCACTGCCGACATACGTCTCATTCCACGCCACCGGAACCGCAGCACGCGGCGGACCGGCGGGTCCCTGGGGACTCTGAGCACGCATGATTGGCGCGGATGCGCAGCCGGCCAGAGTCAGTCCAATCGCCCCCGAAAACAGCATCCGAACGATTCGGCGAGACATATGAATCTCCTGCTAAGTGGTCTCAGATATCGTTATCGGCAGCAGAACCGTCCAAACATGCAAAATCCGTGCAAATCGTTCAGATGGAAGAACAGGCAGTCTGTGTGATCTTGCGGAAATTTCCGGAGCCCCCTAGAGTTCACGCGCTGCGCCGTCGACAGACCACGAGGACGCAACATGCCCGTAACCTGATTCAGCAAAACAGGTTACGTATAGAATTCATTTTCCGGATGATCAGGAATCCGGGCTGTCGGACCGCCGGCAGCCGAGGAACGTGGAACGCAGGGAAGGAACAACAGCAGTGCAGATTGCCGGTTCAACTCGGAGTCTTTGGGAAATGCCGCTCGGACAGGCCTGTTCGCAGCTGCAGGATCTGGGATTCGACCGGTGTGAACTGTGGATCAACGAGGATTTTGATCAGCTCAAAGCATCTCGCGTCTGCAGCGATTCCGATGGCGTCATTTCTGAACTCCGGGAAGCCAGCCGCGTCAATCCGGTCGCCATTTTTCTCGAACAGGAAGTCTCCACCGACGATTTTCGCCGCATCGTCGCCTTTGCCCGGGAGCTGCGGATCGCTCAGGTCACCATCGAAGCGTCTCCGGTCGGCACCCCCTTCAACACGGAGATCGACCGCCTGCGGGAGCGTCACACGGTGTGTCATCAGAACGGCGTCCGGCTGTCGATTCTGACACGTTCCGGACTGCTGACCGAAGACCCGCTGACGGCGACGGAACTGTGTCAGTCGGTTCGGGGTCTGGGAATCACCCTGGACCCGACGTGTTACGTCTGTCCTCCCACCTCGGCTGCCTGGGACACCGTGTTTCCGCACACGCTGCACTGCCATCTGCGGGATTCCAGTGCATCGGAAATGCAGGTTCCCTGCGGACTGGGAAACGTCGATTTCAACCGCATCATCACATCGCTGCAGGCTTTGCAGTTCAACCGCACGGTCTGCGTGGATCTGCTGCCCCGGACGATGACCGGTGAAGAACGTCTGCTGGAACTGCGTAAACTGCGTCTGCTGCTGGAATCGATGCTCTGAAGGCCCCTCTTCAGCCGTCGGAAGACCGTTCTGAACTCAGTCGACAGGCAACCAGCGTCAGGTCGTCCGGTTTCCCGGCGTCGTCCGAAAACGGATCAGCGGCCCTCATGCGTTCCTGAGCCAGCCGGATGAGGTCGTCGCAGGATTCCTGCAGAGTCCCTTTCCGCAGAATCTCAGCAGCTTCTTCTGTGGACACATTGTCTGACAGACCGTCGCTGCAGAGGAGCAGGGTATCACGAGCCGCCATCGGCAGACGCGGCCCCACAGAAATGCTCATATCCGCCTGCCCCACCACATTGGACACGATGTGCCGGTCCGGATGGATCATCGCTTCCAGCTCATCCATCACTCCGGCCTCCACAGCGTAGTCCAGAGGAGCGTGACCGACCGACTGCCATTTCACACGCCCGCGCCGGCTGACCAGCGTGATCAGAGAATCACCCACGTGATAAGGACGGATGAAACCGCTGTTCAGTTCTGCGATCGCCGCGGTCGTCGCCGCCCCGACACCCAGATCAGCCACTGCCCGATCGGCACGTTCCAGAGCATCCAGAATCGCATTCCTCAGCGATCCGCGGGAGTCCGGAGCACGGGCGGCCCGGAACCGAAGAACCTCATGCAGATGCCGCACGGCCAGTTCCGAAGCCACTTCTCCCGACTGATGGCCGCCGACCCCGTCGGCCACAATCAGGACTCCTGCGGCGGCGTCCGCCTGAAAACATGCGGCCGCGTCTTCATTCGGTGTCGACGCACGATCCGGACTGGCATGGGAATAACAGACCACATCCCATTGAGCGATCTTGAGAGTTCGGGTGCTGCTGCAACAGGCGTTCAGCAGGACTTCAGCTACGGGAAGTTCGCCTGTGTCGCTCACGCAGCCCGTCTCCGCGTCCGGCGGCCGGACGCCCCGGTCGCACGCCCGGTGCGGCGGCGCATTCTGGCGTAACGCAGCGTCCGCGGCCGCAGACGCCGGAAAGCCGACAGCATCTGGTCGGCGTCGCGATAGCGATCGGCCGGACGCAGGCTGATCGATTTGCGTAGGAACGCGATGAAATCCGGGTGCACACGGCTGCGCAGCCGCTGTGCTCCGGCGAACGGCCATTCGTACGGCCATTCCGGCCAGTGACCGCTGAACATGCGATAGATCATCAGACCCAGAGAAAACACGTCGGATTTCAGCGACGGCCGCCCCATGGCCTGTTCCGGAGCCATGTAGCCGACCGTGCCCGTGCCGGACCCCTGCAGTGTCCGCTGCGACACTTTGGCAATGCCGAAATCCGCCAGACGCACATGCTGATTTTCGAACAGAATCACGTTTTCCGGCTTGATGTCGCAGTGGACGATCCGCTGGCGATGGGCATACGCGGCGCCTTCCAGAATCTGTTCGGCGAAGTTCATCGCGGTTTCCAGCGACATGCGGCGACGCAGCCGGTCGTCCAGCGTTTCCAGACCCAGCCGGAACACCATGACCAGTCGGTCGTCGATGATGCTGGCATCGCGCAGAGACAGAATGTTTCGGTGCTCCAGACGCGACGTCGTTCGGATTTCGTTTCGAAAATCGCGCAGAACCTGAGCGGTCACCAGGTTTTCATGCGGCACTTTCAGAGCCACACGGATTCCCTGGATCGTATCCATGGCGCGATAAACGGCAGCGAACGCACCGATGCCCAGACGGCTTTCGATTCTGTATTTTCCGAGCCGCTGGCGCGCCCGCAGACAGTTCGTGATCCGGATAGTTTCAGCAGCCACTCCGTCGGCTTTCCCGTCCCCGTGTGTGATCTGCCCGGAAGACGGAACGGATGGAAACAATCCCCATCGGACCGTCAGCGGGCGTCTGAAAGTACTGACTCCAACTGACCTTCGGACAGGATGCAGGGAACACTGCAGACAGAGTTTCCCTGAGACCGGGGGAGGGAACACCAGCCCCGATTCCGTCGGCACAACCACTCGATCCTTCGGCAGAAGCTGCCGCCTCAGCCCCGCAGCCGGCCAACCGGAACGCCGCACCGGATCGTGCTCGAACGTCTTGAGTTCCAGCCGGGACTCCGCCGCTTTCCCGGCGAATTGCACTGATTCCGTAACGGTGAAACGGACGAAAAAGACTTTGCGGGAGACAGCCACAGCAGCATCGTTTTTTTTCTATGACACTGACCGATTTCCGAATCGACACGGGATTCTTCGGCGGCCCACTGGACCTGCTGCTGCATCTGGTGCGCCGCCACGAACTGGACATCTGCCGCGTGTCGCTCAGCCGCATCACGGAAGAATTCGTCGAATATCTTCAGGTGCTTCAGCTCCTGGATCTCGACCTGATCGGTGAGTTCATCGTCACTGCATCGATTCTCCTGGAAATCAAGAGTCGGGAGGTGCTGCCCCGGACAGATCCCGATCCGGACGATGTCATCGAAGAAGATGTTTCCGGCAGTGAACTCATCCGGCGTCTACTGGAATACCGTCGGTTCAAAGCGGCTGCTGCGCAGCTGGAAGAACGAGCCGCCCAGTGGCTCGAACGATATCCCCGTCTGAGCGATGACCGGCCTCCGGCAGACGACGAACGCCCGCCACGTCGGATCCGCGGCGTGGAAATCTGGGACCTGGTCAGCGCCCTGGCTCGCCTGGTGCGTCTGCCCGATGCGGTCGAACAGACAACCATTCGGATGGACGAAACGCCCCTGGCCGTCCATCAGGAACAGATCCGCCGCAGTCTGGAATCCTGCGACCGGGTGGCATTCAGTGCGTTTTTCGGAGGCGAAAAGAATCCGTCCCGCATCGTGGGTATCTTTCAGGCCATCCTGGAACTCATCCGGCACGAAGGCTACCGGGCCATCCAGGAAGACCCGCACCCGGAAATCTGGATTCTGCCTCCGGCTGCACAGACGACGGCCGCACAGAAAGATCCGGCTGCCTGATCCGGCCGTTTTCCTGCCCGGGCGCAGCTTTCGCCGCCCATCTACGGCGGCTGCCCGGACACCGCATCCGCTTTCAGTCGGCTTCAGCGTCCGGTCCAAGCGCTTCGTTGAGAACATTGACCATTTCCCGCAGACGTCCCACCGCCTTGCGGTTGAACACGAAGGACAGACGCGGCAGGTCGCGCAGGTGCTCGTCGTCTGCTTCGAGACGATGGACAGTCGCCTTTTCAATGCGGCCGGATTCCACAATGTCGGAAAATTCGTCATTCAGACGCTCTACCAGAGCATCGTCCGGTTCCTGATGAAGCCTCAGAATGAGCCGATCGCGGATGAACCGCATGCTGTTGTAGACGCTGTAGAATTTCAGAACCTCCTCCACGGCTTCTTCCACATCGTCTGTCACCAGAAACAGCGACATGTCGCTGGGCGAGATCATGCCCTGACCAAGCAGTTCTGTCCGGACGAATTCCAGCCAGCTTCGCCAGTAGGTTCCATCGGGACGATCCAGAAACACCAGCGGCATCAGATCCCGCTTGCCGGTCTGCACAAGAGTCAGGGTTTCGAACGCTTCATCCTGAGTCCCGAAGCCACCAGGACACGAAACCACTGCATGGACCTCCTTGACGAACAGCAGCTTGCGTGTGAAGAAGTACTTCAGGCTGACCAGTTTGGAATCCCCGCGGATAACCGGATTGGCTTCCTGTTCAAACGGAAGCATGATATTCAGCCCCATCGCCATGTCCCGGCCGCTGCCGCGATGCGCCGCTTCCATGACGCCTCCGCCGGCACCGGTGACCACCATCCAGCCTTCTTCGGCCATGCGGCGGCCGTAGGCTTCCGCCTGTTTCCAGATCGGATCATCCGGCTGCGTCCGGGCCGAACCGAAGACCGTCACCTTGCGGTCCCGCCGGTAGGGGGTGAACACTTTGAATGCATAGCGCAGTTCGCGCAGGGCCCGGCTGAGAATTTTCAGGTCGCCCCGGGTGGCATGGTCGGCCGCCAGCCTGTCCGCGGTCTCTTTGATCTCCTGAATGAGTTCCTCATGCTGCGACAGTTCCAGCGGATGTTCGATCACATCCAGTTCGGAATCGTGCGGATGACGGTGATATCTGCGTCCGGGCACGGAATGGTTCCTGAAAAGGCAAGGAGACGGTCTGCGGGGATCTTTGCACGAACCACCGCAACTCGCCAACAGCAGACCGCCGATCCGTCCCCGGACATTCGGAACTTCAGGGCACGAATCAGGCCTGCAGTCCCTGCCGCACCGTGCCCTGTGTTCGTTCCGCCGGACCAGGCTGCCGGTTTCCGGTGCGTTTCTTTCCCGCCGGGACCGCAGGCCTCCAGGGACCGCAACTGTGTCCACGGTGCACGCCCGGGCCGGCGGCGGTCTGACATCAGACCTCCGGAACCGGAAGCATCGGTTCAGGAATCGACAGCCTGCATGGCTTCCTGCCGCGTATCGTAAATCGCCCAGATCGTATCCAGTGCCGTGATTTTCAGCAGATCTCTGGCCAGCTCATTGACGCCGCACAGCACCAGTTCCCCTCCTCGCCGTTTCAGGAACTTATGACATCTCAGCAGCAAAGCCAGAAAGACGGATCCGAAGTAGCTGACACGTGTCAGATCGAACACCACCATGGGAACATCCTGGGTGGCCAGTGGCTCCATCACGACGTCCGCCGCCTGTTCGACCAGATCCCACTGCAGCGATTCCACGCTGGGAGCCGGAATCACGACAACCGTGTTCCCATGCCATTCGATTTCAAACGTATCCAGTACTTCCGACATGCGAACGGCCTTTCCTCTGTGGTTCTTCGCTGCGCAGCGGCCGGCGCGGAGCAGCCGAAGTGAATGGACAGCAGGAATCCTAACACAACTTCCGAATCGACCACCAGTCCAGCGCCGCTGCGAAACGCCTCCCTGCAGCCGTCCCGATCGTCATCTGCCGGCCCCCCCCCCGATTTCCCGCTCAGAAATCCCCACCGACAGGTCCATCGGCATCGGTGACCTGCAGGCGGAACTCATCGCTGTTGCCGACCAGTTCCGGAGCGTACATGCCTTCGATGCGGGCCGGAAGAGCGGACACGCGTCCTGGCATTTCCGCCCTCACGCGATAACTGATGCTGTGGCGCCCCCGTGCCAGTTCCGTCAGAAACCAGGTCACCCGGTCGTCACGCAGTTCCCGCCAGGCCCGCAGCCCCTCGAAGACATAGCCGCTGCGCTGATCGACCGGCTCAAACCCGCTCGGCCTACGATCTTCGATCATCAGATATTCATAATCGTTCAGACTTTCGATCAGCAGTTCCACTTCGATCAGATCTCCGCTGGCGACGGGCGCCCGATCGTTCAGCGGTATCCGTTTCCACGAAACCGTCTGCTGCTTCACGGCCTGTCCGCGTCCGCCTCGCACATCCACCGTCCGGTCGTTTCGTTCCAGCCGATAGAACCTCCGCTGCACGGCAACCTCCAGCCCGGTCGCCGTGATCGGATCTTCCAGCGTGAAATACGACAGCCACACGTTGTAGTACAGAGGCCCCGTGCCGCTGCGCCGAATTTCGATCCGCCGCATTCCTTCCCGCACGGCATCACCTTCCAGCACGATGGAATTCCGGAACGTGAACAAATTCTCCGCCGTGATCCGTTCGCGCCGTTCTGTCTGACCGTCGATCAGGATTTCGATGTTCAGATCCGGCCGGTCTTCACCGGACACCCGGATGTATTCGGACAGCGTTTCCACGACCGTCGCCGTGTCCCGGGTGCTGTTCCAGTGTCCTCCCGCACGTCGATTGTTCAGAAGATACTTCACGATCCGCCCGGCGAGCGGATCGGCAGGACGCACTTTCAGCAGCAGCCTCAGATACATCGCCTGTGCTTCATTGTCGCTGCCGTACCAGTACCATCGATCGTTTTCTGAAAGGCGCAGCCACGCGGTCTGATTGTCATCGTTCTGTTCCAGAAACTGTTCGATGTTCCGCAGGACCACGTCCCGTTTTTCGGCAGCGCCCTGAGCATGCAGTACCAGCCCCGTCAGACTCATGGCATAGACACTCAGCCCCAGCCGGTCCCGGTACAGGTAGTCGATCATCGCCGGATCTCCGGCATCCCGTTCCGTCAGCACCCAGGCGACCAGGGCATCCATGTTGTCGGCCCGCATTTTCCAGGCCGCCGGCCGGTCGCTGTCCGGCCGGCGCCGCCGCCGGTCTCCTTCCCGCAGCTTTTTCAGTTCCCGCTGCTGCCAGCCCGAAAGCCAGTCGGTTCCCCGGGCCAGAACATCCGGCAGAACGGGAACACCGTTCCGTTCTGCCAGGGTCAGTCCATGTACAACCAGAGCCGTCAGGTGGGGCGACGCCTGTTCCCCGTATCCGGAAAACCACCCCCAGCCTCCGTCGTCGAGCTGCATTTCGGTCAGGGCCTCGATCCCGTCCCGGACAATCCGCTGCAGTTCGGCGTCATCGAACACCGGGCTGATTCCAGGACGTCCCCAGGAAGACGATCGCCGCTGGGCGGGGTCTCCGAGCTGCTGAGAATTCAGATTGGTGCGGTGGCGTCCGATTTCCTCCAGATCCAGCCCCATCCGCTGCAGCGTGCGCTGAACCAGAACGGCCGGCAGAAACCGGTTGAGCGTCTGTTCCGTACATCCCCACGGGTATTCGACGAGATACGGCAGGGCATCCAGCATGGCTGCCGCCAGCGACGGACTGAAACGGATTTCAAGACGCGACTGAGCCGGAATGCGTTCCGCCGGAACATGAAGCTGCACCGTGCCCGTATCCTGATCCCGACGAACGATTCCCGATACGGACACCGTCTTCAGCATTCCATGGATGTGACACGGCACGCGCACCTGGGCGGCATCGGATTCTTCGTCGGTCAGGGCCTTCATCCGGATGGTGGCCACACCCGATGCCACGATTTCCACGGGCCAGTCCACACGGGCCTGACCGCCGGCTTCCACACGGACTGTGCGGCGATCCGCTGTCAGAAATCGCACCTGTCCCCCTTCCGCTTCCAGAAGAACCTGAACATCTTTGGCAGTGTCCAGGTCGTTGTGAATCACGGCCGACAAAGTGGCCTGATCCTTCTGAGTCAGGAACCGGGGAATCTGCGGCCGAATGATCAGATTCTTTCGACACACGACATCGGCATCCGCCGAACCCACCCGGGTTCCATGCCCCAGCGCCCAGGAACGAATCCGCCAGGTCGTCAGGTTGTCCGGCATCGTGAACTGCGTTTCCACAATGCCGTGCTGGTCGGCATCCACCGAAGCGACCCACAGCGCCGTATCGGCGAACTCGCTCCGCACGCGCGTCGACGCCATCCCGGATCCGTCGTCTTCTTCTGCCGCACCTGAACCGCTCCGCATATCCGCGGCCATCGGCACGGCCATTCGGCCTTCTGCTTCCGTTTTCATCATCAGCGTGGACTCATCCATCGGCCCTCGGGAGAAGTGATGACGACGCGGAACCACAGGCTCGCCGGATGCCAGAGGCATCATGGATTTCTGTCCGGGACGAACAAGCGGCCCGGACACGCGATCCAGCGTCGACTGCGTTCGAATCGAGTGATGCCGGCGACCGCTCCAGAAGAACTTCCGGATGTCGGGAATGGCATCGGCCACGACGGCCTGCAGGCTGGCATCGAATGCCGTGAGAATCGCGTTTCCCCGGAATGGCCGACCGTTCTCATCCGTCAGCTTCAGCCGAACGCGGGCAGTGTCTCCGGGACGATATTCCTTCCGGTCTGTGAGCACCTGAACGTTCGCCACCCGCTGTTTCGGCGGCACGAACAGTTCCTTCAGCACAGTGTGCACCCGTCCGTCGGAAATCGTCAGTGCTTCCACGAAGATGTTCGGCATGTCCTCCGCACGAATCGGAATCTTCCAGGTCACGGATTTTCCCGGAATACGGATCACTTCCGGCGATGGGCAGACACCGCCGGCAGCCCGCACGAACAGCAGCACCGTGCTGTCTGCCTGGCCGGTGTTGATCTGCAGAACGGCCGTCTGTCCCGGTTCGTAGGTCCGGCGGTCGGCGATGATTTCCAGATCGCTGAATCGGAAGTTTTCACTGTCGTCATCAGGACCGCGGACATAAAGAAGCTGACCGCCTTCCCGCACGTTTCCTCTGTCGTCCGCCACGCGACACGACAGCCGGTACTGCCCGGACCGGGGAATCACCATCCGAATGGATCCCCGCCCGGACGCATCGGTCCGGAACTCAAACTGCTCCACCTGCGTTTCCCGGGCCTGGTCGCCGTCCCATTCCACTCGAAACAGGGCGGCCGTTCCGCTGCCGCTGACCGGACGGCCATCCGGAGTCCGAGCCTGAACAGAAACGTTCACGGTATCGCCGCTGCGATAGTGACCGCGGTCCGTCCACACGAACACGCGAAACGGATCCCGCGACACCAGCAGGCTGCCGGTCGCGGAAATCGTTCGCCGGGACGCATCGCGGACCTGAGCTGTGATGCGGTATTCGTGATCGCTGTCCGGATGCAGCTTCAGAGCCGCCGAGGTATCGATCGTGATCTTCAGACGTCCCTGTGCATCGAGTGCCCCGGTGCCTTCGGCAACCAGTTCGGGCGGATCGGGAGTCCACCCGATCCACGGCGGAATCGGACCATGACATCCCCAGCGACGCCAGCCGGGATACCATTCGGCATCGGGAACGAACCACCAGTAACCGGGTCCATACAGCCAGTCCCATGGTGTTTCCGGAAACCAGCGGCTGTCCTTTTTGACACGTTCCACCCGATAGTGAACCTCGGCCTGCGTCACAGGAGAACCGAAGTAGTAGCGGGCCTGAACGACGGCCGGAATCCGTTCTCCCAGCCTGACCGATTCGTCCGGCGCTTCGACGGTCACTTCGAATTCCGGTTTGCGGTATTCTTCAACGGCGAACCGGCCGGATCCAAGCTGGGGTTTGTGTTCTGCATCGATGTCCTGGCAGACGGCCAGATAATAATCGCCCAGCACGGCATCCGACGGAATGACCCATTCGCCGTCGATGCCTCCCCATCGGTCCGTCCGGACCCGCCGTTCTTCGACCACGTCGCCGCGAGGATTCCGAATCTGCAGAACGAAATTCCGATTCGCATAAACCGGTGTGTCCTCATGATATCTCGGCTGACGGACCCACAGGCGGAACTTCATCGTGTGCTCGGGGCGGTACACCGGACGGTCAGTCACGGTAAACACCCGCACGCCCTGGCCGTATGAAGAATCGATCGTCGTGGGCGTCCAGAAATGCTGAAAACCATCGAACGCCAGGCGGCCGTCCTGCGTACGAACAATGACCACCCACTGCATCCCTCTGTCCGCCGGCCGATCGATGACACACAGACCATGGTCATCGGTCCGGTCCGCGAAGCGGCGTGTCGTGATGCGGTACTCCCGGCTCCGCCCCAGACGCCTCAGAGAAAACCCGAACACCTCCAGATCCGCGCCGGCCAGCGGTTTTCCCGTGGCCGCATCCGCGGCGAAATACAGAGTGCCGTTCTCGACGTGTTTTCGGGTCAGGGACGCATCAGCGATCCACAGCAGCAGTTCCGAAGTGTTGCCGTCGCGCATAGTGGCTGTGATCCACCACGCCCCTCCCTGCTGCACTGGTGTCGTGACAGACCGATGCCCGTCGAAATGTCCGGCCGGAGGCTGCACAGTCACGGTCCACTGAGCTGCCGGGTCGCCCAGGTATTGTTCCGGCCTGCCGCGGATGAGGCGATGACCGATCTGACTGAGCCGGATGCGGTGGCTGTCCGGCCGCCGCGGTCGACTTTCCAGATAGGTCCGTGTGTCCTTCAGAAGCCGTTCGATGTCGACGGGCCGGGCGGTGAACGTGATTTCCGAGCCGTTGCGGAACCGAATGTCCACCACAGCCGGTTTTCCGGCCGCCTGCGTCGGGACCGTTTCGAACTGAACCCAGTTTCCGGTGATCTGATGGATCTCATTCTCCAGCCCCTTCCGGGTCTCCGGATTCGGTGCCAGCTCCAGCAGTTCTTTCAGCAGCGCCACCGCCCGGGGATACTGCTGCCGATTCCTGCGAATCTGCAGCATCAATTGCAGAGCTTCCCTGTGGTGACCGTCCTGGCGGGCCAGAACCTGTTTGAGAACCTCGATGTGATTGAATTCCGGCGGCAGAGTGATTTTTCGGGTGCCGTCGGCCAGCCGCGCCCAGGTCTCGCTGTCACTGAGCTGATGCAGAATCACAGCCGCCGAAAGGTCGCCGTCTCCGGCCGGCGCCAGACCCCGCTGAAAACCGGGCTGCACACCGAACTGCGACTGCAGAAAACGCGCCCATCTCAGATCGACATCCGATCGGGCCGTCGGCTGATGCTTCACGATCTGTTCCAGGGCCCACCGCCAGCGTTCCCCGTCTGAAGCCGCCGTCTCCCATGATTCCGGAATCGAATAGAAAACCGGATTTCCCTGCTCATCCACGGGGGCTCCGCCGCTGCCGCCGCCGAACCATCCGCGAAAACGCACCTGCTTTTGGACATCGGGCAGTTTTGTCAGATCCGTCAGAACCTGCAGACGCCACGCGGCGCCGGATCCGTGCGGGCCGATGGCTGATGCCAGATCGGAATACACAGCGGCCCGTTCATCGCCGGTGACCGCATCATCGCGGTCCATCACCTGCAGCGCCTGCAGCAGAAGCTGCAGAGCCCGCACGCGGTCACGCTGTTCGCACGAAGCGTAAACTCCCCCGCCTCGATGCTGTCCTCGTTCGAACTGTCCGCCGATCAGGTGTCCGAAATGCGGCAGGGACCGATAAATCTGTGCGGCCCGGTGAAGCACGGGCCAGTTGTCCGTGTGGACCTGCACCACCGCCTCGATCAGTTCATCAACTTCGTTTCGACGATTCAGCCGCTGCAGACAGTCGACCGCCTGCTGAAGATCCTCCCGTGCTGCCCGTCCTGGGGTCTGTGGATTTTCTGCCAGTGATCGCAGCAGAGGCAGCGCTTCGGCGAAATGGCCGTCGTTCAGCAGCTGCCGCGCCCGCTGTCTGGTCGATTCCGGACGCTGCAGTGCGTCCCGGGAATAAATCTGACGGACCAGCAGTCCGGCACACAAAAGAAACAGCAGGCCCACCGTACAGACGCAACGACGCATAGGAACACTCCGACCGATTCACAAAACAGCAGTCCGTGTTTGTCTGCCCTGTGAAGTGCAGACAGCGGGCACCGGTTCAGAAAATTTCTCGGCTGACGTCAAAAACCGTCCGTTTTTCCGTCGGACGACCTGTTCACCGCAACAGCAGCGTCCGACGGCACCGCGGGAACGCATTCTTTCCCCCCGGCGCACCACCGCAGTCTGCGGCATCCGCCGCGCAGTCGGCACAGGGAGCTTCGGCCATCCATTCAGGCTGCTGTCCGCCGGGGATCCGGCCCCGACTGATCCGGGGGGCGGGTGTCCGGCGGATCGAAAAACCGCTCCTGTTCAGCGGCCGCCAGCCGGCTGAGCAGTTCACGAACGCGTGCTTCCAGTTCGGCCTGGCAGCGGGCCTGTTCTGACCGCGTCCGTTCCAGCTCATTCCGCAGCGTTTCCACTTCGGCGTGCAGCGGCGTGTGGCTCTCAGGAGACTCTCCCGGCAGGTCATCCTGATGTTCCAGAACCCACGCCTGAAGTTCTTCCCGATCTGCACGAAACGCAGCGCGGCTGCGTTCCAGAGCGGCCGCCTGTTCTTCCAGTTGTTCCCGTTCCTGCCGGATGCGGTCCTGCATCTGATCGAAAAAGGACCGCAGAGCATCGCGAGCCTGCTTTTTGCGGCGTTCCAGTTCCTTCGCAGAAAACCGGCTCTGCAGTCCGGCCTGAACGTCTTCCAGCAGCAGTCGCAGTTCCAGCAGGTCGCGCTGCTGCACATCGAGTTCCGCCCGAAGGCGATGCAGGTGCTGCATTTTTTCTGCCAGCTGCCGCCTCGACCGCAGCAGGGCTTCTTCCTGCATGGACACCTGGCGTGCCCGCTGTTCGAGATCGCGATGGACAGCGTCTTCCCGCTCCTGCAGCTGCCGGCGACGGCGGTCCAGTTCCATCGTCATGGCAATTCGATTGCGTTCATGCAGACGGCGTTCACGTTTCAGAGATTCCTCACGCTCCGCCAGCAGTTCACCGACCCGCCGGAGTTTCTGAAGCTGGAGTCGATGCTGTTCCTGAAACTGCAGACGCTCCCTGCGAAGAACCTGCTGATCTCTGCGAAGCTGCCTCACTTCCGTTTCGAAGTCCGAACGGGCCCGCGACAGATGTTCAAACTGAAAACGGTAGCGGCGCTGCAGGTTGGTCTGTTCGGCCAGCAGGGCCTGCCGACGCTTTTCTGCTTCGTCCCGCAGTCGCGTCTGTTCTGCTTCGATCTGTTCTCCCAGCAGCTCTCTTTGCTGCTGCAGATTTTCGGCTTCCTCCGCAAGCTGTTCCTGTTCGCGGTCACGCTGTTCCTGCCACTCCTGGCGTTCGCGGGCAAGCTGATCGAACTCGGCGGCGAATTCCTGATGAATCTTCTCCCGCAGCGTCTCGCGCTCCTGCTGCAGTCGCTGCTCCAGTTCGGTCCGTCGTCTGTCGAACTCCTCCTGCAGTTCCTGACGCCGCTGCTGCAGTTCGGATTCGGCTTTTTTCAGAGCCGATCGCTGTCGGGCCACGCTTTCACGTTCATCAGCCAGTTCCCGGGCCATGGCTTCCTGAAGCCGATTCCGTTCTTTTTCCAGATCGGCCTGAGCCTTCTGCAGGCGGGCGTGTTCTTCTTCGAGGCTGCGTGTGAGCTGCCGGACGCGGCGGGACTCTTCTTCGAGTTCCGTTCGCATCTGGCGCTGTTCCATACGGTCCCGGGCCACCTGTTCCGCGAAACGCTGGGCCCGGGCTTCGAATTCCGCCCGTTCCGCCGCCAGTTGAGTGCGTTCCGCCGCCAGTTCCGACTGACGCGCCTGAAGTTCAGCAAATCGCTGCTGCAGAGATTCCGCGGCGGCGCTGGCCTGCATGAGAACTTCCAGAGGATCCGCCGCAGGTGGTGTTCCGTCGGCAGCCTCTCCGGCCGACGGCGGGAATTCATCGGGCGCAGCAGCCGGGTCGAATTCGTCGCGATGCGGCGATTCCTGTGGCACGCCGGGGACTCCCTTCCCAGACCGGTACGAACGTGGCGGATACAGGCCGCAGACGACCTGCCGTCGATACGGCCCATGTTAGCCGAAACAACATGCCCGTACGCAGACCAATTCCGGCCGACACGGCAACCCACACGAGCCCGTGCCGGATTCCGGAACAATCTGCAGCTTCGGATCTGCACCCGTCGGCAGAATCAGCCGGTTACCGCGCTGAGCATGTTGTCGAAGTGAGCTCGGGGAGGTGCCCCGACCACCTTGTCCACGATCTCCCCGTTGCGAAACAGAATCACAGTGGGAATGGACGTGACCGCGTAACCGGCCGCCGTCTGCTGGTTTTCGTCCGTGTTCAGCTTGCCCACTTTCACCCTGCCGGCGTATTCGTCTGCCAGTTCTTCAATCGTCGGCGTCAGCATGCGGCACGGGCCGCACCAGGGGGCCCAGAAATCCACCAGCACCGGTTCAGACGCCTGCAGAACCTCGGTTTCGAAGTTCGCATCGGTAAACTCCACGACATTTCCTGACATCAGACTGCTTTCGGGTTCGAACGAAACAGGGAAATCCAATACTCACACTTCAGAGCGGTGCGGTTCTGTCTGCCCGGTCTTCCCGCCAGGCCGAAGGCCGGTCCCCACCGTGGAACGATCCGTTCACCGAACCAGCCGTCCGGTCATCGAACGAACCACGGCATCCGTCCCATCCGTTGCCAGGACACAGCCCCGCTCATCCGGTTCCTCAAAACTTCAGGATCCACGGGCACCGAACAGCCGCCCGGGATTATCGAACAAGCCCGCCAGGCTGTCAACGAGCCGATCAGCTTCGAACCGACAGCAGCTGAGAAGTCGCCCTGTTTTCCAGCCATCCGCTACGAGAACCTCACCCGGCGCTCCCACAATCCGGTTCCGCACACTCTCAGAAACAGGTCCTGGCGGCCTCCACCAGGCGACACCACACCGGAATGCCCGTTCCATTCGCCCCCTCTCCGAAGCATCCGACATCAGGCGCCCCAGGAACCTCCTGGATCCGCTCCATGCCCTGACCCCCCTGGATGGGCTGGATTCCCCGTATTCAAAGTTCATAGACTGCTGTCTGGCCGCACGGCAACGAAGGTCCGGCCTGCTGCCGTGGCTTTTCACAGAATTCGTAAGAACGGACGCCGCGTGTTCCCAGAACGTCATCATTCCGCTGCCGACCAGCACCCGGTCGTGACAGCAGCCGTGTGGATTCTGATCGGTTTCACTTCGGTTGGTCCTGTTGGCACGACGACTGTCCGGGGCGACGATGAGTTTCCTCGTTCCGAGGTGATCGACTGGACGTCCTGGCGCACCTCACCGATCGACCTGGTCCTCAACGAGACCGATGTGCTGAGGCACCGCCACCCGCTGTTCGATGACGACGAACGGACGTTTTTGGAATCATTTCTCGAGCAGATCGATGATCGGCGGCGGATGGTTCGGCAGATGCATCCGGGACGCAGCGCGGCTGTGTGGGAAGATGCGTTTTACCGGTTCTCAGAACTGCGCCGCGCCGCCTGGGAAGCGGGTTCCCTGACGATTCGCGGAATGGCCGCGGTCGCCGGTCCCCCGGATCCGTTTCGCGACCGGGACGATCCGGACACATCCCCCGGGCCGGTGCTGAACCGGTATTCGCTGACCGCTGACATCCGCAGCCATCCGGAACACTTCGTGGGACGACCGGTGGTCTTCCGGGGTCTGCTGCGGCGAGAATCATCGGACAGCGACCGGTCTCGAACGGCCGTGCTGCAGACTTCCGACCGAGCTGCCATTCGCAGCCTGACGTTCGGTGAACTGTTCCCTCTGGACGACGCCGACGCGCCGTCTCTGGCGATGGTCTGCACGTCCGGCGTTGAATTCGCCGACGACGACGGAATTCGATCCTGGCCTGGCCGGCTGATGACGCTCCCGGTTCTCGTCAAAGGATGGGTGGTCAAACTGTGGGACCACCGACCGCTCATCTACTGCGAGGCGGTCCGTGAAATTTCCGTGCATCCTCACCGCCATCTGATCCGCCGGCACACCGTTTCCGAACGACGGCTCCTCGACGAAGAATCCTGGATCTTTTACGAAACGCTTCAGGGACTGCAGGACTGGGATCGTTTCCTGCAGTCCGGATTTCCATCGGCCCGCCGCGCCCCGTCTCATCGCCGCGCTGCCGACGCATTCCTGAAGCAGCGGCTGGACACTCTGCGCCGAGACATGGCTGCCAAAGCCGTGGAAGAAGAAGCCCGCCTGAAGCAGCAGTTCGACAGCGGTCATCTGACGGCTCTGCAGTTTCACCAGGAACAATGGCGACTCAACCGTCTCTGGCAGCTCCGGGATCGCCGCTACCGCGATGCCGTCCAGGATCCCGGCCGGTTCGATACATTCGTGGACCTGTTCATGAATCCGGATGCATGGCAGGGACGTCTGGTGACATTACGCGGCCATGTGCGGCATGTGATGAGTTATCCGGCCGATCACCCGTCCTTTTCCGGGCGCCGTCTCCATGAACTGTGGCTGTTCACCGCCGATTCCCAGAACAATCCGGCCGTGATCGTTTCCACGCATGTTCCGGAGGAGTTTCCGACCGAAGCGGACATCATCGATCATGTGACGGTCACCGGCTGTGTGTTCAAACGCTATGTGTACCGCAGCCAGGACGCTTCACGAATCGCGCCCCTGATTCTGACTGATCATGTCACGTGGACTCCGGACACGAATGAGATTCTCGAACTGGCCGCCGAAGGACATCTTCCGGCCGGTTCCGTCCTCGTTCGGCAGGCACAGCGTGGTGTTTCCGACCGACAAAGCGGGCTGGCCCTGCTGCTTGTTTCGTCCGGAGCGGTTCTGGCGGTCGTGATTCTGTGGGGACAGTCCGAACGGGAACGCCGGCAGCGCCGCCACCTGTTTCGTCGGATGGCCGGTGAGCCTCAGTTTGAAAGCTTCGTCGAAGATCAGTACGCTGCCCGACCGTCCGACTATACGGCCGGCTACGATGTGTGAAGCAGAGCTTCTCGTGCGGCGTCGCTGCCGCCGCCAGACGGCCATCCACCCTGCCCCGATCAGGCGGCTGAACAACAATCATGAAACGTCTGCCTGGGATCGTCGATCGGCCTGTGCGGCTTGCCGTTCTGATCAGCGGTGGCGGCCGCACTCTTCTGAATCTGCAGGAAGAAATCGAAGCCGACCGCCTGCGGGCGGAAATTGCTCTGGTGATTGCCAGTCGACCGGACTGCAAAGGCATCGACCGTGCCGCCCAGGCAGGGCAGTCCTGCCTGGTGGCCGAACGGCGTCGCTTCGAATCGACCGAACAGTTCAGCCGTCACCTGTTCGATGCCTGCCGTGACCGGCAGGTCGATCTGGTGATTCTGGCCGGCTTTCTCTGTCTGGTCCGCATTCCCGCCGACTTCGAGCACCGCGTCCTGAACATCCATCCATCGCTCATTCCGTCCTTCTGCGGCCGCGGCTTCTACGGAAATCGCGTGCATGAAGCCGTTCTGCGGCGCGGGGTCCGGGTCTCCGGATGCACGGTGCACTTTGCAGACAACCAGTACGACCACGGCCCTGTCATCATCCAGCGGGCAGTCGACATTCCGGACGGCACCACCACGGACGAACTGGCCGCTCTGGTGTTTGAACAGGAACGGATCGCGTATCCGGAAGCCATTCGTCGCGTCGTCTCCGGCCGACTGATGATCGACGGCCAGAGAACCTGGCTGGATTCGCCGGACTGAAGCGTCCGGTTTCATCCGAAACGGAATTCCCTTCCGGAGCGGATGTGTCTGCGGACGGTTACCGGAAAAATCCGCCCGTTTGCCAATCGCGCCCTGTCTGTCAGAATGCCGGCAGACCGAATGTTTCACAAACCGGAGACCACCTGATGCCGGATCCATTTCTGAAAGATCTTCTGGCCACGCCAGGCACATCCGGATTCGAACAGGATGTCCAGGAAATCGTGCGTCAGTATGCTGCTCCGTTTGCCGATGAAACCTGGACTGATGTCCATGGAAATGTTCTGGCGTGCGTCAATGAAACCGGACAGCCCCGCATCCTGCTCGATGCACACTGCGACCAGATCGGGCTGATCGTCCGGCACATCGACGACCAGGGATTCGTCCGTGTCAGCCCTGTGGGCGGCTGGGATGTGCAGATTCTTCTCGGCCAGCGGATGCTGATCCACACACATGACGGTTCGGTTCCAGGAGTCATCGCCCGCAAACCCATTCATCTGCTGAAGGATTCGGAACGCAAAACCGTTCCGCAGATCAGTGATCTGTGGATCGACATCGGCAGCCGGTCCGCCGAAGAGACCTCCGGCATCATCAGCATCGGCGATTCCGTTACCCCGGAACCGGTCTGTCAGGAACTGCGGAACGGCCGGCTTTCCGGCACCGCCATGGACGATCGGGTGGGCGTGTGGGTCGTGTTCACCGCCCTGCGTCTCATACACGCTCAGCAGCCTTCAGCCTGCGTGACGGCCGTTTCATCCGTTCAGGAAGAAATCGGCCTGCGGGGCGCCAGCACCAGTGCCTACAACGTGAATCCGCATGTGGCTCTTGCCGTCGACGTCACGCACGCCACAGACTGTCCGGGAATCGACCGGAATGAGTACGGACACATTGCGATTGGTGACGGACCGGTCGTGGTGCGGGGAGCCAATGCCAATCCCCGCGTGGTGGAACTGCTGCGGTCCCGGGCGGCTGAACACGGCATCCCCATTCAGCTCAGTGCTCTGGGCCGCCCGGCCAGCAACAATGCCGCCACCATCCAGCTCAGCCGAGGCGGCTGCGCGACCGGACTGGTCACCATCCCCAACCGGTATATGCACAGTCCGGTGGAAGTGGTTCAGGAATCCGACCTGGAACAGGCCGCCCGGCTGATCGCGGAATTCTGTCTGTCCATCGACGAACACACGTCGTTCATACCCTGACCGGCCGCCGGCTCGTTCAGCGGGTCGGCTGAATGAACACGGCGCGCGGCTGAATGCGGCGCCCCTGTCGGCGGATTTCGGCCAGTGCCAGAAGTTCGTCACCGGCTTCCGATGTCAGAGCCAGCGGAGGCGTTTTTTTGATCTGTTCGGCATCACCGGGACGGTCCGGAAGCAGACGGCGGCGGATCAGCCGGGACCGATCCAGATCAAACGATCCGCCCCGGGCCACGATTTTTCGTTCCGCTTCCGTACAGCGGTACTGAGACACGAACGAAACCACGTCGATGGCCGGACACAGGTGTTCCCGCACGGTGTCCTCACTGAGCTGATCCGGATGAACCGCATCGTCGATCCGAAAATCTCCGATGCGAACGCGCGTCAGTCCGCTCATCAGCCCTCCGCAGCCGAGCCGGTCTCCCAGATCCCGGGCCAGCGAACGGATGTAGGTTCCCGATCCGCACCGGACCTGAACCGAAAGACGGGGCCAGTCGTATTCGGTGATGTCGATCGAATCGATCCGAACCGGACGAGGCCGCAGATCCGGTTCACGGCCCTGCCGCGCCAGCGCATAGGCGCGCCGACCGTTCACTTTGACAGCCGACCAGGCAGGAGGCTTCTGAGAGATGACACCGCAGAATTCCGGCAGCACCGCTTCAATCCGGGCCCGATCCGGAACGACAGCGTCCGGAACTTCCGTGACCTGTCCGGTGCTGTCTTCCGTATCGCTGGTCTGACCGAAACGAAATTCGGCCAGATAGGTCTTGGGAGCCTGCTGAAGCAAGGACACCAGACGGGTTGCCGGCCCCACACAGACCAGAAGCACGCCGGTGGCCATCGGATCGAGCGTTCCTGCGTGACCCGTTTTGACCGGTCGTACAAGACGCTGAACCACGTTGACCACATCGCGCGATGTGACACCGGCAGGCTTACAGAC
Organism: Planctomycetaceae bacterium; assembly: GCA_015485495.1. Classification (GTDB taxonomy): domain Bacteria; phylum Planctomycetota; class Planctomycetia; order Planctomycetales; family Planctomycetaceae; genus S139-18. The sequence continues at coordinate 58,405 of WFTL01000034.1, read as the reverse complement.
GTTGAGGACACCGAACAGGCCCGAATGATGATCGTCCATCGTCTTCCGTGATGCAGCTTCCCCGGCAAACAGCAGCAGTCGGCCGCACGTGTTCTCGCATCGGCCTTCCGAAACGGCGCCCTTCCGGCAGTCTCCCATTATGCCGTCGAATGCCCGTGAAGATCACAGCCCGGGATCGGTTTTGCTGAGTTCCGATCGGATTTCCGCAATTCCGGAAGAAATCGTTTCAAAGGCCGCATCCAGCTCCTTCATTGCCGCACACAGCCCTTCATACGCCGAAAAGCTGTCGTAACGGGCATCCTGCTGAAACACGGACATCTGCAGCGTGTGCATGTGCCGGGGAAGGTCTTCATCCAGCAGGGTCACCACCGGACGAATGGCGTGCCGCAGCTCGCGGACCGCTTCCCGCATGAACTGCCGCTCGTGATTTCGCTGAGCCGCCGTCAGTTCCCGCTTTCTCACGGTGGTCTGCCGGCGGGCCAGTTCCTTTTCATCCACCAGACGGCCGAACGGAGAAATCTCCACGCGCGTTCCGGCGGCCCCCGCTTCCGCCTTCTGCAGCAGGCGTTGCAGTTTGGCGGATTTCGGAGCATGCTCCAGAGCGGCCCTGAGAACTTTTTCGGCTCGCGAAAACTGTTTCTGGCTGATCAGAAGATTTCCCAGATTGATGGCCGCTTCCTGACTGTCCGGTTCGATTTTCAGGCATTCCGTGTAGGCCACGACGGCGTTGGACGCGTGGCCGAGCGCTTTTTCGGCAATTCCCAGATTGTAATACGCCGCGGCATTTTTCCGATCCCGCTGAATCGCCTTCCGCAGCGCATCCGCCGCCGCCCTGTGTTCGCCCAGCACATTCAGCGCTGCTCCCAGGTTCACCCAGGCGGCCGGGTCACGGGGATCCAGACGCGTCCAGAGCTGAAACACATCCCGCGCTTCGCTGTGGCGTTTCAGACGAAACAGGATCACTCCCAGAAGTTCGGCCGCTTCGCAGGTGGCCGTGTCTCCGGTCAGCGTCTCCTGCAGCAGACGAACGGCACCGTCCACATCGCGGCGCTTCAGAAGCTGTCGCGCCCGCACGGCATTCGGATCTTTTCCCGCCGCCATGCTCGGTCTCCTTTCGGAAAGGACCTGCAGTTTCTGCCGACGCCCGAAAGGAACGTCGAACCGTGCTTGACCGGAAATCGAAAGAACACGTGCCCTGCAGAAACCGGACCGCCGCCTGCGCCACTGAAGTCGCGGGAACTGCCGGGGTCGCCGGCTGTCCAGCGTTCAGCCCGACGGACAAACCACATCCGCAGGATTCCGCAGCGTGTGCTTCTTGAGTCGGCTGAACACCATTCAACAGAACAGACCGGCATTTCACAAGGACGGATGCACATCTTGCCCAGAATCACAGACTTCCAGCCGGGTAAAGTTTGCGACGTGTGAATCCCGTGCTTCAAGCGCCCAAACCGGCTCAACCGATGGTCGATCCTGTTCTCCCACTCGTCACTCCACCCGCACCGACAGAATGCTGCAGCCGCCTCCACCGCGCCGTGTCCCTCAACCGGCCAGTCGCCGAAGCCGCCGTGGCCGGTGGCCGGTCCGCTGCGCAGCACTCGGAGTGTCCGTTGTTTCCGGATTCATCCGCCGAATGCCGCCCGTCCTGGCGGGAATGGTCTGTGTGACGGCGATTCTGACGGCCGGGCCGGAAATCGGATCGCTGCGGGCATCCAGTGTGCGTGAAACTCCACTGGTCCGGGCCGTCCGGGACTGCCGCAGTGCGATTGTCAATATCCATACGGAAAAACGCGAAACCACGGCTGCAGCCGGCCGGTTTCTGCCTCCCCGGGAACGCCGCGTCACGGGCATGGGAACCGGAATCGTCATTGACGAACGAGGCTACATCGTTACCAACTGCCACGTCATTCAGGACGTGGAACAGATCATCGTCACCGACGACCGTGGCGAGACATACCCGGCCCGCGTGGTGGATCGCGACGCGCAGCACGACCTGGCCATCATTCAGGTGAATCCGGTTCAGCCGATGACCGTTCTGACAATCGGCACATCGTCCGACGTCATGCTGGGAGAGCAGGTGTTCGCCGTCGGAAATGCCTTCGGATATGAACATACGGTCACCGCCGGAATCGTCAGCGCCGTTTCACGAAATGTCGAAGTGGACGAAACGCAGTCCTATGAGAATCTCATCCAGACAGACGCGAGCATCAACCCGGGCAACAGCGGCGGCCCCCTGCTGAATCTCGACGGAGAAGTCATCGGAATCAATGTGGCCATCCGTGCCGGGGCCCAGCGCATCGGATTCGCCATCCCCATTGACGACGCCCGCCGTGTGATTGCTCAGCTCATGAGCACCGAACGCCGCAGCGGCATGACACACGGACTCCGCGGACGCGATGTCAACACTCCCGGAAACCAGCATCTGGTCGTCGAATCCGTTCAGCCGGACAGTCCGGCGGCCGAATGCGGTCTGCAGCCGGGTGACATCATTCGACGGGTCGACGGCCGGCCGGTCTCGGACCAGGCCGACTGGGAACGGTCTCTGCTGACAGCCACGTCTGACACTCCCGTTTCCGTCACCATCGAACGTGAAGGCGAACAGCAGACGGTCGCTCTGACCGTACAGCCCGTGACCATCCGATCAGCCGGAAAAATCCGCGGGACGTGGACCGCATCGCAGACATCCGCCGAATCCGCACCGGAACCCTCATCGCTGCCGCCGGACGCCACCGGACTGGAACGTGCCTGGCATCTGTTCGGCATCCGCCTGACCAGACTGTCTCAGGACGAACGCGCCCGACTGCCGGCGCGGTACAGCGGAGGCATGAAGATCCGTTACGTGCGACGCGGCAGCCGCGCTGCCCGTGATGGTCTGCGTCGCGGCGACATTCTTGTGGGACTGGATGGCTACGAAACGCTCGACGAACGCAGTCTTGCCTTCGTGCTCGATCCGTCCCGCCTGAAAACCGCATCCCGCCTGTCGTTTCAGATCGTCCGCAACGGCCACCAGGCCCTCATGGGACGCCTGCTGCTGACCGGTTCCGACACGCACCGCACCGGACACGCTGCGTCAGACGGTCGCTGACACCGCATGCATCCGCTGCACCACCCGACAGATCCGATCCGCGGCCTCGTCCACTTCGTCCATCGTATTCTGGCAGCTCAGTGAAAACCGAACGGACGACAGACAGTCGGCCCGGTCCACGCCCATGGCCAGCAGCGTTGGCGCCGGTTCGGCCGATCCGCTCGCACAGGTGCTGCCCAGAGAACAGGCCACACCTTCCAGGTTGAGATTCACCAGAAGCGCTTCCCCGTCGAGTCCCTGAAAGGCGACAGACAGCGTGTTCGGCAGCCGGGATGCGTGGGCCCCGTGAATCCGAACCGGCCCCGCATCGGCCTTCAGACGCTCCTCCAGCCGGTCCCGCATCGCCCGTACGGCATCGATGCGTTCCTCAGGCCGTTCCTCAAACAACCGCAGCGATTCGGCCATGCCGGCGACAAGTGGCACCGGTTCCGTCCCGGCCCGCCGCCCGGCTTCCTGATGCCCGCCGATAAGCAGCGCCGGGACGGAAATCCCTGCGCGGATCACCAGACCGCCGATACCGCGCGGGCCATGAAACTTGTGCGCTCCGAAGGCCATCGCCGCCGCCCCCAGTTCCCGAAAATCCACAGGCATCTTTCCCACCGCCTGGACGGCATCGACGAACAGCGGTACCTGGTGCTTCCGGCACAGTTCGGACAGAACCGTCAGGTCCTGAATGACGCCCGTTTCGTTGTGGGCCAGAATGACGGCTGCCAGATCCAGTTCCTCCCACGGAAGCTGATGCAGTCCGTCTTCTTCCAGACGCCCCTGACCATCCACCGGCATGAACACCAGACGCCCGCCGTTCTGCGTCGCCCTCCGACAGGCTGCCAGCGTGGCCGGATGTTCACCGGCCGTCAAAGCGATCGTGGCCTGCCCCCGCGGAACCAGTCCTCCAACCGCTGTATTGATCGATTCCGTACCGCCACTGGTGAAGACAATTTCCCCGGGCGAACAGTTCAGCACGGACGCCGTGGTTTCCCGGGCGGCGTCAAGACACCTCCGGGCGTCCTGACCGAAACTGTGCTGACTGCCGGGATTGGCGAACGCGGCCTGCCACGTGCGGGCCATGACATCGGCCACTTCCGGAAGAATCCGGGTCGTGGCATTGTTGTCCAGATAAATCCGCTCAGCCGACATCACCGAACCCCGTCTGTTCACACCGAAATCCGTCTGCCTGGCCGGACGCTGCTTCGGCCGCTGTCCATGCCCGTTACGAAGCCGCTTCCGCATCCACGGCGTACTCCAGGAGCGTTTCCATGGACAGGAACTCGATCACCGACATGTGCGTGGCCTGAAGCACGATCTGCGGAGCCCGACCGGCCTCCAGAGCTTCGATCCAGCGGGGCAGGCAGAGACACCATCGATCCCCGGCGCGCAGGCCGGGAAAACGAAATGCGGGCTGCGGCGTGGACAGATCGTTCCCGACCGATCGCGAAAACTCGAGAAAGTCGTCCGTCATCACAGCGCACACCGTGTGCATTCCCGTGTCGTCCCCGCAGGTATCGCATGTTCCGGTGCGAAAAAAACCGGTCAGCGGATCGGCCGAACAGACCTGCAGTTCTCCACCCAGAACATTTCTTGCCATCAACAGCACTCCACGCAGTCAGGTCCGCCACGCGCAGTCAGATCAACCACGCTTCCCCCGTTCGGGGCATGTGCGTTGTAGACCGCCTGCTTCGCCGTTGCAAGAACGCCCTGCCGGTCCGCCCCCTGCCCCCACCCCGGATCCATCCTCCACAAAAACCGGGAAAGTTCACCGAAACACCGGGCGTCTGTCCGGTCGACCTGCCGAAGTCTCTGCGCCCAGCGGCTGCACAGCGGCCGGTTGTTCCGGTTCGGTGACTTTCGGCAGCAGGTGCAGCCCGAACATCGCGGCCATTCGTCGGCGCCTGCCCGGCCGCCCGGCTCTATTTCGGAATTCTGATTGCACACCTGGTCGCAGGGCATAGTGTTCTGATGCACTCGCTCCCGAGGACAATCTGTTCCCATGCTGCCGGGGCGGAACGTGTGCCTGCAGCCAGATTCTGCCGGAGACCGTTTCATGAGATCTCTACCGACAATTCTTTTGATCATCCCGTTCCTGGTGTCCGGCCCCCTGTCAGCTCACCCTCCCGTTCCGGCACCTGGTTCCGCAATGCATGCAGGATCCGGATCCGTCATGCCGCCGGTTCCTTCGCCGGGAACGCCGCCCACCGTTCTTCCGGGACACCGTCCTGGACATCGCCCGGGATATCCCGGCACGTCCGTGCCGGTGATCGTTCCCGCCCTGCCTCCCTGGCCTTCCACGGGAACAGCAGGCGCATCGTACGGAAGCGCCCTGCCCTCCGGATCGGCCTCCTACACCATCATTCCGTCCCGGTCCGCCGCCATTCTTCTGCCGGCCGAAACCGTGGGGGTGGCCGGGCAGTCCGTGCGTGATCCTCAGACAGGCGCCTCTGTACCGCTCAGCGGACCTGTTCTTGTCCCGAATCAGCCAGGCGTGCTGCCGCTGTATCAGTCGGAATACCACTTTGGCGTGAATCGTCCGCAGCAGCGAGAACCGGCAGCCGGCCTGTGGTGGTCGACGGGGCGGTCGCCTGCCGGGACGCCTGCGCCCCGGATGCCGGCGTCTGCGGAAACCGATCGGTGAAGTACACGTAACTGCGGATCAGACGTGCCAGCCGCCTGTGCGCCACATAGTTCGGCCACATGTGGCCGTGACCGATGAGCGGTGTGACGTCGTACTGAGCGACTTTTCGAGACCAGCTCTTCAGACGTCGTCGATCCCGCGTTGTGAATCCGGACGTGGCCAGTGAATGTCCGGAAAACGGATGGCGAAGCGGATACAGCCTCAGAGCGCAGTCGCGCCGGTTGCGAAAATTCATCAGACATTCGGCCACGCACAATGCCCGCCCGTAGCGTTCTTCAGGATTGAGCCAGTCGTGGCGCATGGCCGCCGCCGCGAAGACCACACGGATGGGCCGTCCGTTCCGGCGGGCCCCGGGATGAGCATGTCCCTGGACACGGCCGCCTCCCATCAGATGCAGTGCGGATGAAATGAGTCGACAGCCGTGGCTGTGACCAATGAGACATACGGGCGTTCCCGGCGGCAGGTGCCGGATCAGTTCTGCCAGATACCAGCCGTTGCGAGCGGCGCGGCGGCCCAGGATGTTGACATCGCACTGAATCGTGGGAGTCAGCCAGGGACGCGAACTGGGCCACGTAAAATGGATCAACTGCATTTTCGCGCCACAGGCCGCAGAACACAGCCAGCGGTACGTGATGTGTCCTTCATCGATGATTCCTTCCCGGGACACGAAACTGCCGTGGACCTTGATGCAGATTGGGATATCCGGACGCAGCGACTGGAGCATCTGCCTGAAAGGAATGCCCCGGCGGTGTCCGCAGCGGCGAACGAACGTCACCTGAGGCCGAAAAACGGGGCAGCTTCGATCGAAGCTCTGGCGGGAACATTCCGTCGACACGATCCAGAACGCCGGCCCCTGCTCGGAGCCGCACTGACCGGTGGAACCGCCGGTCAGCTCCGAACGTCCGCCATTGCTGTCCGGCAGCGGATCCGGCACCGGCTCGACCGGCACAGCGCTGAGCGCAGACGCGGCAGCGGTTATGAGAACAAGCATCACGGCGCCGGCCACCTGTCCGGCTTTCAGGATACGGAACGCAGCAGGAAACGGCATGGGGGGCCCCGAACAGGTCGACAGCAGCCGCCGGAACAAAACGACCGATACACCGGATACAGCCGGCAGAAAGCGGTCCCGGACACCACGAATCACTCATTCCGTTATCGGCCAACTTCGGAACCCCCATCGCTCAACCTGCAAAACCGACAGGTGTGACGATTCTTGCGCGCATGCTGGCCGGAATGTCCGGAGACAGTCGGTCTGTTCACGACGAATAGAATGGTCAGTCGGCCGACGCCCTGATGCTGTCCGGCAGCCCGGCGATGATGTCATACATCGCGTCCAGACAGTCCCTGGCTTCGTCTGCCGCCATTGTCAGAGGCGGCGCGATGCGGATGACGCATCCGGCCAGAGGACCGAGCAGGTGAACGGCACGGCCGGCAGAATCCCCCAGATAACAGGACCGAACGACCTGCATCGCCACCTGATCTGCGGAAAACCGATCCAGTGCCGCGCATTCCAGTCCCCAGACCGTTCCTTCTCCCCGCACGGCAGCCACGGCCGGCAGCTCGTTCAGTCTCAGCAGTCCTTCGCGGATCACATCGGACAAAACGGCGGCGTTTTCCAGAATCGGATGGTCACGAAACATGTCCAGCGTCGCCAGGACGGCCGCGCACCCGAGAGGATGGGCACTCCAGGTGTCAGAACCTTCACCGTACTGAAGAGCGGCGAACAGGTCGGCCCGGCCGGCTGCGCAGTCCACAGGGATTCCATTGCCCAGCCCCTTTCCCAGCAGCACGATGTCCGGTTCGACACCGTATCGCGTGAAGGCATACATGGGACCGGTACGGCCAAAGTTCGCCTGAATTTCATCCAGCACGAAGGCGATATCGTGTTCCCGGCAGAAGCGTTCCAGAAGCTGCAGGTATTCCGGCTGAGGATGATAGGAACCGCCGCCGCCCAGATACGGCTCGGTGATCAGCGCACAGATCCGGTCGCCCAGTTCTTCCCGTACCGCCCGCAGTTCGTTTCGATACGGTTCCAGATCCAGCGGCTGTTCGCGCCGTTCCAGAGACCGACATTCTTCTTTGGGAAAGGCGATGAATCGAACCCGGGGATCCCGCTCCGGCGACGATTCATCACCAGTGACCGCTCCGGCCAGTCCTTTCTTTCCGTGAAATCCCCCGCGTGTGGCCAGAATCCGGTCGCGGCCCGGCTTCTGAGCCAGACATGCCCACAGCGCCTTCTGCACGGCTTCGCTGCCACTGGCGGCCCACAGAATCTGTTCCATGCGGGATCCGCCGGGAGCCGACCTCAGACTTTCCAGCAGACGATCCGTGGCTTCCACTTCGACGGGACAGCCCGCATTGTAAGTTGTCAGTGGCACCGCTTTGAGACAGCCGTCCGTTTCCGCAGCGGCTGTCGGATCCAGATTCAGGTAATTCATCAGCCGTTTCCACCACTCCGCCGGGTTGTGGCCGAGATTGGCCACCAGTACCCCGGACGTGAAATCGGCCAGCCGGCGTCCGTCACTGGTCCAGTGATAGCTGCCGGCACTGCGTTCAATCATCGCCAGTGTGGGCGTTTCTGTTCGCAGACACTGCGGTTCGGTCGCCAGCAGCCGGGCCCGCAGAGAATTCGAACGATCTTCTCCGTCGTACTCGAGAACGGCCCCGCGGGCGGGAGATTCCACAGACATGCTCAGTTTCACTGTTCAGTTCAGGCAGGAACCGGACCGTCGCCTCGGCAAAGATTCTTTCGCTGATTCAGACCGGCCGTCGCCGGTCGCCCTCGAATTGTGATCAATCGCCGGCAGGACACAATCGGCCATCCCCGATTTCTCAGCGGCTCCTTCACAGAACGCGTCGGCGCGTTCTCGCGACCGACCAGTCCCCAGCGCTCCGGCTCCTCCCCGTCCCCCGGGACTCCGACACGCCGGCAGCGCCGCCGGTTCTCTCCCGCCGACACATGCCATTTGTCCGCGATGGCTGCGCGGCCTGTGGCCCGGACCTGTCGGAAACCGCGCGGAGTCACGGCCCTGTCTGACTTTCCAGGGATCTGTCTCTCCGTGGGTGTGCATGGTGCCCGCAGATTTCTATGCTGTGCGGCCACTGCCATTCTGAGCCCGTTCGATCACTGCCATGCCTGTTTCATCCCTGCCGTCACGCCCCGTTGCAGAACTGCTGACTGCCCTGTCCTCCGGAAATCTGACATCCCGTCAGCTGGTGGAATCCTGTCTGGAGGCCATTTCCGCTCAGGACGACACCATCCATGCGATGGTCCACGTCGACGCCGAGGGCGCCCTGAAGCGGGCGGACCGGATCGATGAGCGCCGCCGGGCCGGTGAACCACTCGGACTGCTGGCGGGCCTGCCGGTGGCCATCAAAGACAACATCTGCTGCCGGCACCTGCCGTGCACCTGCGGAAGCCGCATGCTGGAATCATTCCGCCCCCCCTACGATGCTCATGTCACAGAAGCCATCCAGGCAGCCGACGGCATCATCATCGGCACGACCAACATGGATGAATTCGCCATGGGATCCTCCACGGAAACATCCGCCTGGGGCCCCACGCGCCATCCGGATGATCCTCAGCGAATTCCGGGAGGATCCAGCGGAGGGTCCGCTGCGGCCGTCAGTGCCGGCCTGGTTCCCCTGGCCCTCGGATCGGACACCGGTGGATCCATCCGGCAGCCGGCCGCTTTTTGCGGCTGTGTGGGTCTGAAACCGACGTATGGCCGCGTTTCCCGCTACGGGCTCGTGGCCTTCGCCAGTTCCCTGGACCAGATCGGTCCGTTCGCCCGGGACGCAGTGGGTGCGGCCCTGCTGCTGCAGGCGGTTGCCGGCCACGATGTGCGCGATTCCACGTCCGTCCGGCACCAGGTTCCCGACTATCGGACGGAACTGTCACGGCCTCTGAGCGATCTGAGAATCGGACTCATCGAAGACCATTTCGCCGAAGGACTCGATGAAGAAATGGCGGATGCTGTCCGCAGAACGGTTCATCAACTGGAAGAACGCGGAGCATCCGTCCGGACCGTCCGACTGCCGCATTCGAAATACTGCGTGGCCACTTACTATCTGGTGGCGTCCAGTGAAGCGTCCAGCAATCTGGCCCGCTACGACGGCATTCACTACGGGCGGCGGGCCGACGGCTGTACAGACCTGATGGACGTTTACTGTCGCAGCCGAGGCGAGGGATTCGGTCCGGAAGTGAAGCGGCGGATCATGCTCGGAACCTACGCTCTGTCGGCCGGCTACTACGATGCCTATTATCTGACCGCACTGAAGGTGCGAAGACGAATTCGCGAAGACTTCGATGCGGCATTTCGAAATGTCGATGTGCTGGCCGGTCCCGTCACGCCCACGCCGGCTTTCCGGATCGGCGAAAAGACGGACGATCCGCTGGCGATGTATCTGAGCGACATTTATACGATCAGCGCCAATCTGGCCGGTATTCCGGCGATTTCCGTCCCGGCCGGCCGATCCGAAAACGGGCTGCCCCTGGCCGTTCAGTTCCAGGCCCCGCCGTTCGAAGAATCCCGGCTGCTGCGTCTGGCCGATGCGGTCCTGTCGTGAAAATCGCGGCCCTGTCCTGAACGCCCGCAGCATCATCCGGCGACGATCAGCGGCAGGCCGATTTCATGAATAACGGGTGAATTCCCCGCTGCGGTACCGGCTCCAGTAATCCTGCAGCATCCCCTTCACGCGCGGTGCCAGAATGATGCCGCCGATCACGTTGGGAAAGGCCATCGACAGAATCATCATGTCGGAAAACGTGATCACGTTGTCCAGAGACGACACGGCGCCCAGAACAATAAACGCCAGAAACAGAAACCGGTAAACCAGCGTCGCCTGACGGGATTCCCCCAGAACATACTGCCAGGCCTTTTCTCCGTAATACGACCAGCTGATCATCGTCGAATACGCGAACAGGAACACGGACACCCCCAGAACAACGGGAAACCAGCTCGCCATGCTGGAAAAGGCCTTCTGAGTGATTTCCACGCCCTGCAGCTCGCCTTCGGCTGTGTACGCTCCCGTGATGATCACCACCAGAGCCGTCATCGTGCAGATGACGACCGTATCGATGAACGGTCCCAGCATGGCCACGATTCCTTCGCGCACCGGTTCATCCGTTTTGGCGGCCGCATGAGCGATCGCGGCCGATCCGATTCCCGCTTCATTGGAAAAGACGGCCCGCTTGATTCCCAGAACCATCACGCCCAGAAATCCGCCGTAAGCTGCACCGGGATCCGCTGCGGATTTCAGAATGAGCATCACAGTGTCTCCCAGCTCAGACGCATGGGCCAGCAGAATGGCCAGACTGGCCAGAACGTACACTCCGCACATCAGAGGAATGATGCGTTCCGTCACCTGGCCGATGCGGCGAATCCCGCCCACGATCACCAGCCCCACCAGAATCAGCAGAACGCCTCCCACCAGACCGCGCCATCGATCCGGCGTCGAAACGATCTGAAATTCGTCCAGAATATGCACCACGGCCGCTGTAGCCTGATTGGCCTGAAACATGTTGCCGCCCCCCAGCGATCCGCCGATGCAGAACAGAGCGAACACCAGACCGAAGGTTTTGGCCAGAGCAGACGGCAGGCCGCGTTCCTGCAGACCGATTTCCAGATAGTACATGGGACCCCCATGCACCGTGCCGTCGGGACGGATGCGCCGGAACACCTGGGCCAGCGTGCATTCGTTGAACTTGGCCGTCATGCCGAACACGCCCAGAATCACCATCCACACAACGGCTCCCGGCCCGCCTTCATGGATGGCCACGGCCACGCTGGCAATGTTCCCCAGCCCCACCGTGGCACTCAGTGCCGACGTGAGCGCCTGAAAGTGCGAAATCTCACCGGGATCATCCGGATTGTCATAGCAGCCCCGGGTCACGTCGATGGCGTGTCGAAACCCGCGCAGGTTGAGCCACCCGTGGTAGAAGGTGAAAAACACGGATCCGAACAGCAGAACCAGAACGATCAAAGGGATATTGGCATCGCCGGGAACGGGATCCCAGAAAAGGACGGTCAGCATGATCTTCACGACCTGACCGAAACGCCGGTCGATGCGATCCATGAGCGAATCGCCGGCATCCTGGGAATCCGCCTTCGGCGCGGTTTCCACCGGCGGGCCGTCGGCATCAGCGGCGTCCCCGGTCTGCACCGCATCAGCAGACTGCGGAAGCGGACCGGGCGAATCCTCCTGGCTCCACCCCGAAGCTGACATCGCCAGAAAACAGATTCCACCGGCCAGAAGCAGTCTGAAGGACGCCATCAGCATCAGTTCCTGCACTCGAACATGAACGGGGGCCGCCGCGTGGTCTGTCACACAACGCCGCATGGTCTATAACACAGGCCGGTTTCATTCGGCAACCTCACGAAGCCCCCGGTGTTCGGTCATCCGGATCTTCGGTCACTTCGAAAGCAGATGTCCGGGTACGGAACTGCCGAACCGGCCTGGGCGCCCGCAGTCCGGAAAATCCATGCGCCGGATCTACTGCTGCCAGAAACTTCGATCGAGCGTCCGGAAGTTGACCGCTTCCGACAGGTGGATTTCCTCGATGTCTTCACTGTCATCCAGATCAGCGATGGTCCGGCTGATTCGCAGAATTTTGTCGTGCGCCCGCGCCGACAGCCCCATGTCATCCATGGCATTTTTCAGCAGAGCCGCAGCGCCTTCCGACAGCCGGCAGTGTTTTCGAATCTGTCGGGCCTGCATTTTTCCGTTGACGTGATGCGCTTCTCCGCGAAAGCGATGCCGCTGACGGTCACGCGCTGCCCGAACCTGGTCTCTCATGACAGAACTCGATGTCCCTGAATTCGTGTCGGACAGTTCCCGAAAAGGAACCGGCGGCACTTCGATGTGAATATCGATGCGGTCCAGAAGCGGCCCGCTGATCCGGCTGAGATACCGTTCGATCTGCATGGGAGTGCACGTGCACTGCCGGCGGGGATCCGCACGAAATCCGCACGGACACGGGTTCATGGCCGCCACCAGCATCACACTGGAAGGAAACGTCATGCTGCCGGTGGCCCGGGAGATCGTCACCCGCTGATCCTCCAGCGGCTGCCGAAGCACTTCCAGTGTCCGTCGATTGAATTCCGGCAGCTCGTCGAGAAACAGAACGCCGTGGTGAGCCAGACTGATTTCACCGGGCTGAGGAATACTGCCGCCGCCGACCAGTCCCGCTTCGCTGATCGTGTGATGGGGCGCCCGAAACGGCCGCCGCAGCATGAGAGGCTGTCCGGGTTCCAGTTGAGCCACCGCACTGTAGATTCTCGTTGTTTCCAGACTTTCTTCCGGCTCCAGTTCAGGAAGAATGGTGCCCAGCCGCTGAGACAGAAGCGTCTTGCCCGTTCCCGGACTGCCGATCATCAGAATGTGATGACAGCCTGCCGCGGCCACCGTGAGGGCTCGCTTGGCGGATTCCTGCCCTTTCACATCCGAATAATCGATGTCGTAACGGCCGTATTCCTCGCGGGCCTGCTCCCAGCTGAAGGGCACAGGAGTCAGCGGCAGCGAAGCGGTCAGAAACCCCACCGCTTCCGCCAGCATCCCCACAGCGATCACGTCGATCCCGTCCACGACGGCCGCTTCCTGCGCGTTTGCCGCCGGAACCACAATGTGCCGGCGACCGGCTTCGCGTGCCGCCAGAGCCATCGAGAGCACGCCCCGTACCGAACGCAGACTGCCGTCCAGAGCCAGCTCCCCGACGAACACCGATTCCGAAAACTCCTCCGCCGCCTCCACCTGACCATCGGCCACCAGCAGTCCCAGAGCGATCGGCAGATCCAGAGCCGCCGCATCCTTGGGCAGATCGGCCGGCGACAGATTGATCACCACCCGGTCCACGGGTCGACCATAGCCGCTGTTGACCAAAGCCCGCTCGATCCGATGCGTGCTTTCGCGAACGGCTGCTTCTGCCAGACCGACCAGAATCGTCTTTGGCAGCGATGCCGGTGAAATGTCGACTTCGACTTCCACCGGAAGCGCTTCAATTCCCAGCAGCGTGTACGTGGCAAGGCGCGACAGCATCACACAGAATATCCAGATGCCTGGTCATGCAGGTGGCCAAAAAGTCTGACGCGCCCGCTGCCTGGTTGCAATCGTGCGGATCCCGCCGCCTCCTTTCCGATTCCGAAGACACACCAGCAGCGCGTACCGGCCAGGCCGAAAACCATCTCGCAGCCGGTGGCAGCGAGTTTCATCGTGTGAATCCCGATTCTGATTCAGATCGTGTGCCGATTCCAATGTCGGAACCCGGCCCGATCAGCCTGATCCAGGCCATTCGAAATGGAACTGCCCCGACCGGCCGGTCCATCGGCCCCGCCCGTCTTCGCCCATCAACCGGATGGCCATTACGCTTTCCCAAAGGCTGCGTACGATGCCTCCAGCGTGGACGGACGAGCGTTCGGGGCCGCTGAGCAAAAATCCGGGAACATGGGAAACCTGTGCAGTCTGAAGGTCCTGTTTCTGCAGTTGTTCTGTTGTTCCCCCAAAAACGGCCGTTCGTCCCTGTCTTTGAGTACCCATCGGGGGGAAATCTGCTAGCCTTTGCGCCGGGGAGAATCGTAATTGGGAACGTCACTGGTTCCCAATCGATTCGCATGCAAGACAGGGGTCGGGCTGCGAGGAATCGCTGTGATGCATTTTACCGGGCGGGACGCCGGTACGCCGGGGATTTCGGCGATCGCCGACGTGTATGATCAGGACGATCTGTTCGATCTGCTGGATAATGACGCTGTCCTGAAGCTGTCTCGACTGGGGGGAGCCGAGGGCTTTGCCGGCCTGAGCAGCATTCGGAAGTCGACCGGAATTCGCCATCGCCGCATTCTCCGTAAAGGCGTCACGCCTGCGGCAGTGGCCGTCCGACTGTGTGAACAGCTCGAACGAAATTCCGGCTACAGTCTGCATGACTGCAGTTCCGTGCTGTTGTGCCATTCTCACACAGACCGGCGTGCGTGTGTCCGGATGGCCCGTGAACTGGAAAGCCGGCTGGATCTTCCGGTCGGCCACATCACTCCCTTCAATCACGGCTGTACCGGGTTTCTGAAACTTCTTCAGGATGCCAGTCTGGAAGTCGATACTCTGCCGTCGGATGGCCGCGTGGCGCTGCTGACCGTGGAAACACCGGAATACTGGCACGACGCATCCGACCGCCTGTTCTGCGGACTCGTTTCTGCCGGTGCCATCGGAGCGATTCTGGAACACGGCGGGCAGATGCCCCTGGACCGCATCATTGTGGACGACGTGCCGATTCCCTCCTGTCGTCGTCCCAATCCGGATCCGCTGTTTCGAACCGATCACACCGATGTTTTCTGTTTCCGCGGGCGTCCCTGCCGACGCACCGTCATGCGGATGAATCCGGAACCCGTCTTTCTGAATGCCATCGAACTGATGCTGTCCAGTCTGCGAACGGCCCTGGATTCCGACACGGTGCGGGCCGGCGAACGCGTCATCGTGATTCCTCACCAGCCCAGCGCAAAACTGCTCAAGGCACTGGTCGCCGCCGCCCGTCCGGAATTTCCCGATGTCGAGTTTCTCAACAATCTGGCCGGATACGGCAATGTGATCTCCGCCTCCGTCCCCACTGTCCTGTCCCGACTTGACGAAGTCCTTCTTGCCAACCGCTGCGATCCCGTCCGCGAAGGAGATCACCTCATTCTCGTTGCGGCAGGAATCTGCATGGACGACATCGCCGATCGAATGGCGGCCGGTTTCGCTCACATCCGCTGGGCTCCCGTCAGCGCTGCCGTTTCCGAACGAACGGCCGCCCTGCCGTCCGGCTGACTGTTCTCCATCTGACCGCTGCCACCTGACCGCCGGCCCGGCCGAGATCGCTCCGCCGGCCGCCACATTCACGATGCCCACGCCGAGACGCGGGCCAGAACCGCCACGTGGCAGGCGCGGGCTCCCTGTTTCAGCAGCACCCGAGCGGCTTCATCGCACGTGGCGCCTGTCGTGAGAATGTCGTCGACCAGCAGCAGACTCTTTCCCTGAATGCATCCCGTACCGGCCACATCGAAGGAACCTTTCTGCAGAGCGGCCCGTTCCCGGAGAGTCTGTCTTTTTTGAGGAGGCGTGAGGCGGGCGCGGCGCAGAATCCCGCTGTCCACGGGACGCCCCAGGACCTGTCCGATTTCCCGGGCCACGATCTGAGCCGCGTTGAAGTTCCTGAACAGACGCCGCGTCCAGTGCTGAGGAATCGGCAGAATCCGATCGACACCGCAGGCCATGAGACGCCCCCTGCGGGCGGCTGCCAGAACTCCCGCCACGGTTCGCACCTTCACCGCCGACAGCGACCATTTTCCGCTGACAATCAGCTCCCGAAGCAGTCCTTCATACATCCCCAGGCAGGTCACGGACTGAAACCGAAACGCCCGGCCGCGGCAATGCGGACAGCGGCTGTTTTCGGTTGCATGAGGTCCGGCCGGGGCACCGCAGCGACGACACACGACCGGCATGGGAACCGCCAGGGAATCGTGGCAGTCGGCACACAGGGCCGCCGGCAGATCGGCCGTTCCGCCGCAGGTGGATGCCCCGCATCCCACACAGACAGGCGGCAGCAGCCGGTCCAGAAGGGCTCGACGCAGCGGCTGAACAGAAGGAGCCGTCACGACAGGGGTTCCTTCAGCGGCGGCAGAAACCGGCGCAGGACGGCAGCCTGCTGCTGAGGATCTTCGGCGGCGATCACCGCAGCAGATACGGCAATGCGTGCCGCCCCGGTCTCCAGAACCCGGTCGATCACAGACAGATCGATTCCCCCGATGGCAAACCAGGGAACGTCGGGCGACTGTTCGGCAGCCTTCCGCAGAAGCTCCGGCCCGGCCACGCGGTCGAACGACTTCGTGGCCGAATCAAACACCGGACCGACTCCCAGGTAATCGACATCGACCGCGACGGCTTCCACGATGTCTTCGCGGCTGTGAGTGGACAGCCCCACCAGCCGCTCCGGACCGACCACAGCGCGGGCCGCCTGCGGCGACAGATCGTCCTGCCCCACATGAACACCATCCGCATCGACGGCTTCCGCCACGTCAGCCCGGTCGTTGATGATGCACAAAGCGCCTGCGCGGCGGCACGCACCGGTCATCCAGTCGGCCCGCCGGAACAGCTCCCGGTCATTGAGCCGTTTTTCCCGAAGCTGCAGCATGTCGACTCCCGCATCCAGACAGGCGCGGACGACATCCCGCCACGGCCGGCAGCATCCGGATTCGGTGATCAGCACACACAGACGGGCCGATCGGAGCTGTTCGCGACGTGTCGATGCAGACAGCTGACGGCACGAACGGACCATCTGCTGATGCAGACTGTAGGATTCATAGCGCATCTGCTTCATTTGTTCTGCAAACTCGGCACCGACGAACTTTCCGAATTCCTCGAGACTGCGCAGCGCTTCCTGCACGCGCCGGGCATTCGCATGAACGATGTCTTCCACACCCGCCCGCCGGGATTCCGGTTCATTCGTCAGACCGGTCGCCACATCCCCCGGTGTGTCGCGGTCCCGGACGATGCGGTTTTCGGCATCCGGACTGGCGGCTTCCACAAGCTGTTCACCATGCCGCAGACGGTGACGCATGGCTTTCAGAGCGGATGTCAGGCGTGCATCGTCCAGAAGGAATCGGGCGCAGTCCTCCAGAACACGCAGTCCTTCACGAGCACGATTGAAACAGGCATCGAATACGCGCCCATGTCTGAACCGAACGTCGGCACCGACGGCGGCCGGCAGCTCGACAGAACAGACCGATTCCTGCCGGCTGCCCGCAGCAGGTTCTCCGGACTGCCGGTGGATGCCTTCGTCATCCGACCATTCGAAAGGAACGGGAATGGCTTCTCCGCATGATTCCGGACTGTCACTGCTGCGGGCCATCACCGCATCCGCCGTCAGTCCGGACTTCAGCAGCAGGCGGCGTACCGAAGATTCCGTTTCGAACACGGCTGCCAGAAGATGTTCACTGGAGATGTCCGTGACATCCGGCTGCCGGCGGGCCAGCTTCTGCGCCGTGTGCAGCAGCACCAGCAGACCCGGCGACAGTTCAGACAGGTGCTGATCCGACAGGCGGTCGCTGATCCGGTCGGTATCTTCCGAATCGGACAGGCCGGCCGCATCGTGTGACGGGATGTTCGGCAGCATGTCCGGACGGACACCGGCCGATCGAAGGATGGCGCCGGCCAGCGATTCTTCCTGCAGCAAAGCCGCCACCAGATGTCCGGTGACGTCAGCCTCCGGAACCAGCGCGGCAGCCCGGCCGGTGCGGCGGATCACACGTGCCGCTGAAGGCGTCAGGGTCAGTTCGTCGGCAAACACGGTTCACAGGTCTCCGCCAGAAGAGAACTCGCAGGGGACTCCCACCCGGCACCGAACGACTTCTGCCCGGCCGCAACCGGCAGAACGAACGCCCGGAATCCGCGAAAGACCACCCTTGACAAATTCCGGCCGCGAACGACAGTTCCATGGAGTCTGACGGCCCTGTCTTGTCGCCATTCCGGCCCCCCCATAGAATCCGGCACGTGATTCGCGGCCCGTGGACGGGAACCGACCCGTCTGCCGGTATGGCAGTCGGATCGTGCGGGTTGCATCAGAACCAGGTTCTTGAACGAAAAACGAGCGCGGGTGAGACATCACGGCCCGCAGCGGGAAACAGTCTTCTCGCTGCAACCGACATGTCTGTCCGGAAATTTTCGCAGGCGAACGGCAATTCCCGATCAGACGTGGCCTCCAGGGCGCTAGATTGACTGTAATTCTCGGTGGTTTCAACCGTCCCGCCGGATGGCCGGAATCGCCGACCAGCCAGAAATGATCGACCGATCCTCCTGCCTGAGGCATCGTTCGAGCGAAAACAACGAAGACACAGCGAGAGGGAAGTCGAATGTTCGAACGTTTCACCGACCGGGCACGCAAGGTGATGCAGCTGGCCAACCAGGAGGCTCAGCGGTTCAATCACGAATACATCGGGACCGAACACATTCTGCTGGGCCTGGTGAAGGAAGGATCGGGCGTTGCCGCCAACGTCCTGAAGAATCTCGACGTCGACCTGCGCAAGATCCGCATCGAAGTCGAAAAGATCGTCCAGACCGGACCGGACATGGTGACCATGGGCAAACTGCCCCAGACGCCCCGCGCCAAGAAGGTCATCGAGTACGCCATGGAAGAAGCGAGGAACCTGAACCACAACTATGTGGGCACGGAGCATCTTCTTCTGGGACTGCTGCGGGAACAGGAAGGCGTCGCCGCTCAGGTCCTGATGAACCTGGGCCTGAAACTGGAAGAAGTGCGGGAAGAAGTGCTCAACCTTCTGGGCCACGGACTGGAAGCCGCGGAAGCCGGATCATCCGGCGAGCGCAGCGAAGGCAGTTCTTCCCGCGGCAGTTCGCGCAGCAAGACACCGGCGCTGGACAGTTTCGGACGGGACCTGAGCGAACTGGCGCGTCAGAAGAAACTGGACCCGGTCATCGGTCGGGAACGGGAAATCGAACGAGTCATTCAGATTCTGTGCCGGCGTCAGAAGAACAATCCCGTGCTGCTGGGAGAAGCCGGAGTCGGAAAGACGGCCATCGTCGAAGGGTTCGCTCAGATGGTTGTCGACGGCAACGTGCCGGACCTGCTGGCCGATCGCCGCATCATCGTTCTGGATCTGGCCATGATGGTGGCCGGCACCAAGTACCGCGGCCAGTTCGAAGAACGCATCAAGGCCGTGATGAACGAAGTCCGGCGGGCCCGCAACACGATCCTGTTCATTGACGAACTGCACACGCTGGTGGGAGCCGGCGGAGCCGAAGGAGCCATCGACGCATCCAATGTCCTCAAACCGGCTCTCAGCCGCGGAGAACTCCAGGTGATCGGCGCCACGACTCTGGACGAATACCGCAAGTACATCGAAAAAGACGGGGCCCTCGAACGGCGTTTCCAGACCGTCATCGTGGATCCGCCGTCCCCCGCTCAGGCCGTCGATATTCTCAAGGGACTGCGGGAACGCTACGAAGAACACCATCGGGTGCAGATCACAGACGACGCTCTGGAAACGGCCGTGGAAATGTCGTCCCGCTACATCACGTCCCGCTGCCTGCCCGACAAGGCGATCGACGTGATCGACGAAGCCGGTGCCCGCATCCGGCTGAAGTCGATGGTCCGCCCGCCCGACCTGAAGGAACTGGAAGACGAAATCCAGCGGCTGAATCAGGCCAAGGAAGAAGCCGTCGCCGAACAGCAGTTCGAAAAGGCGGCCGCTCTGCGCGACCAGGCCGACAAACTGCGGCGCAAAAAAGATCAGCTCACGGAAGAATGGCGGGAAAAATCCCGCCGCACGGACGGAGTCGTCGATGCCGAAGTCGTGGCGGAAGTCGTGGCCCGGATGACGGGCATCCCCCTGACCCGGCTGTCCAGCGAAGATGCCGTTCGGCTGCTGCAGATGGAAGACGAACTGCACAAACGCGTCATCAGTCAGGACGAAGCCATCCGGCAGGTCTGCAAAGCCGTCCGCCGCAGCCGCAGCGGCCTGAAGGATCCCAAACGGCCCACCGGAGCGTTTCTGTTTTCCGGACCGACCGGTGTGGGGAAAACCCTGCTGGCCAAGACGCTGGCCGAATTCATGTTCGGAGACGAAGACGCGCTCATTCAGATCGACATGTCGGAGTACATGGAAAAACACAACGTCAGCCGGCTCATCGGAGCACCTCCGGGATATGTGGGTTACGAAGAAGGCGGTCAGCTCACCGAAAAAATCCGGCGGCGTCCCTACGCCGTGGTCCTGCTGGACGAAATCGAAAAGGCCCATTCCGATGTCTTCAACATGCTGCTGCAGATCATGGAAGAAGGGCACCTGACCGACAGCTTCGGCCGCACGGTCGATTTCAAGAACGTCATCCTGATCATGACGACGAATGCCGGAGCCAACAAGATGGCGCACGGCGGCAGCATGGGCCTGCATACCCTGCGGGATACGGACGAAGAACAGTCTTATGAAGACATGAAACGTCATCTCATGCACGAACTGCAGAAACAGTTCAAGCCCGAGTTTCTGGGACGGCTGGACGAAGTGGTCGTCTTCCGAAAACTCACCCGCGCCGAGCTGATGCAGATCGTCGATATCGAACTGAACAAAGTCCACGAACGTCTCCGGGAACGCGGCCTGCGTCTGGAACTCACCGACGAGGCCCGCGGCTTCATCATCGACAAAGGCGAAATGGACGATGGCCTGGATTATGGTGCCCGGCCGCTGCGGCGCAGTGTGGAACGCTTCATCGAAGACCCTCTGTCCGAAGAACTCCTGCGAGGAACCTTCGAAGGCAAAAACGTCATCCGTGTCGACGTGACCGAAGTGGGCGACCAGAAACAGCTCAAATTCGATGGCGACTTCCAGGAACCCGAAGACGAACCGGAATCCGAATCATCGGAACTGGCGTCCGTGGGCACCGGTGAAGACGGCGGAGACGAATAGAACCACAGAACACAGGGCCGTCCTGTCTGGCGGGCCGCCTTCTGCCGTTCGAACCGATTTCGGCGGCAGCGGAAGGGGCCGGGAGAAGGGGAAAGCGATCCCCTGCTCAGCTTTCCTGCCCGCCGGGAACTGCGGTCGCTGCGCGGCCGGCTTCGAACCAGCTTTGTACCTCTCCGTCTGTCAGCAGCCACGGTCCGTCGTGAAAGGTGCAGTACAGCGGAATGCCCGTCAGCAGCCGCTTCAGTTCCGCAGCACTGGATTCCAGAACGGCATCGGACACCTCCGGATTCGCGGCGTTCAGAATCACGGCCGAAACCGTCAGTCCCCGCGCGGCAGCCGCTTCAATGGTGGCCAGCGTCTGATGAATGACTCCCAGCTGACTGCCGGCCACGATCAGCACCGGAAGCTGCAGGAGGGCCGCCAGATCGGCCCCCAGCAGCGTGTCCGACAGCGGACTGAACAGTCCTCCGGCTCCTTCCACTACCACGAAATCTGCGCAGCCGCGCCAGACGTCCAGTCCGCTGCGCAGTTGTTCATCCGAAACACGGCGGCCTTCTCGACGTGCCGCCACATTGGGAGCCAGAGCCGCGTGAAACCGCTGACAGCACACCCGATCAGAAACGGCTTCCGCCTGCCGGCCTTCCGCGTCACCGGTCACAGCCGCCGTCAACAGGTCGACGTCCTCCCAGACGCGGCGGCCGTCCCGTTCCACGGATCCACTGCACACGGGCTTCCAGGCCCCCACACGATGACCGGCCCGCCGCAGCGTGCTCAGAATCCTGGTGGAAATCCACGTCTTGCCGACTTCCGTGTTCGTGCCGGAAACGAATAATGGTTTCATAACCTCCTCAGCCCGGCGGTCCCCACAGAACGCCTCTGCCGGCAGCCACGTCCGCCCCCATGAACATCTTACCGGAAACCCTTTCCATCTGGATTCCCTGGGCAGCCGTCATGCTGCTGCTGATTCTGGGATCTGCGTTTTTTTCATCGAGTGAAACGGCCTTCTTTTTCCTGAATCGCGACCAGATCGCTCAGTACGCAGCAGGAACCAGCCGCCAGAGACTCATTGCCGGCCTCATGCAGAATCCCGACCGACTGCTCACCGGCATTCTGTTCTGGAATCTGCTGATCAACCTGGCGTATTTCGCCGTGGGAATCGCACTGATCAGCCGGCTCGGCCAGGCCGGACGAACCGGTTCGGCCGCCGTGCTGAGCCTGCTGAATCTGGCCGGAATGATCCTGTTCGGAGAAGTCATTCCCAAGAGCGCAGCCGTGATGCGTCCTGCGGCGGTGGCCCGGACCGCCGCCTGGCCGCTGGCAGCCGCTCTGGTTCTGCTGGATCCGGTCATTCCTGTGCTGGACCGCTGCGCCCGGGCCCTGCGGCGGATGTTCTGGCCGCATGTCCGTCGCGAAACCCAGCTCAGTCAGGACGATCTGGAACGTGCCCTGGACCTGTCGGCTGCTCTGGGACACGACATGCAGGCCGAAGAACAGCATGTGCTGCACAACATTCTCGACCTGAGTGAAATTCATGCGGAAGAACTCATGCGGCCCCGCCGCCACTGCGTGACCGTGCAGCCACATCAGCAGCCGGATTCCGTACGCCTGCTGAATCTCGTCGGAACGGATTACCTGCTCGTTCAGCGCCGCGGCGGAACCGAAATTCTGGGCGTCGTGCCGCTGGATTTCCTGGATCATCGGCCCGGACTCACATTCGCCGAACTCGCCCAGCCGGTCGTCTATGTGCCGTGGTGCGCCACCGCCGCGCAGGTGCTGACTGAGCTGGAAACGCGGTATCGCCGGGTCGCTGCCGTGGTCCACGAACACGGCGACCTGGTCGGCCTTCTGTCCTGGGAAGACCTCATGGCCGGCATCGTCAGTGAAGCCCCCAGCCGCACACGGCGGGTCCTGCAGAGAGAACCGCTGATCGAAATCGACACGAATCGATTCCACGTCGAAGGCCTTGTGACCCTTCGCTACCTGGCCGCCCGACTGCGTGTCAGCCTCACCCCCGAAGACGAAACCCTGTACACCGTGGCCGGCCTGTTTCAGAATCGCCTCACCCGAATTCCCGAACGCGGCGACCAGGTGACCTGGCACGGCTGGACACTGACCGCCATCGATGTCACAGACAGAGGACTGGTACGCGTGCTGGCAGAACCGGTCGACCTGCTTTCTTCCGACCAGGAACACACGCCATGACTTCCTCGGTGATTCTTCTGGGATCCGCACTGCTGCTGTTTTACATCGGCATGTATCTGTCGGCATTCTTCAGCGGATCGGAAACAGGATTCTATCGAGTCAGCTCTCTGCAGCTCACACTGCGCAGCCAGCACGGCGACACCACATCACGGCAGATTCTGGAATTCCTCGAACACCCGACGCGGTTCGTTTCCACAACCCTGGTCGGCAACAATGTGGCCAACTACCTGACAACCGTCGCCATCAGTCTGCTGCTTGCGGCGCTGAGCAGTCGGGCACAGTCGTCCGCAGCCGCGGAAGTCGCGGCCACCCTGATCATGACCCCCGTGATTTTCGTGTTCGGAGAACTCATCCCCAAAAGCCTGTATTACCGGGCCCCCCTGACGCTGCTGCACCGCGGACACCGATTGTTTCGTTTCTTTTATCTTCTGTTCCTGCCGCTCACCTTTCCCATGACGCTCATCGCCGGAGGACTCTCGAAAATCACACGGCAGGACCGTCCCTCTGTGGACACCATGTTCAGCCGAACCCGGCTGTTCGGCCTGATTGCTTCCGGACAGCGCGACGGAATTCTCACCCGCATCCAGCGCCGCCTGGCGGACAACCTGATGACCTCCGGCAGCCGGATCCTGGCCGACTACAGGGAACCGATCAGCGTATTCCCCGGCATGCCACTCTCATGCACCAGAGACCAGCTTCTGGCCACGGCCGATGCCCACCAGGCCGGATGGGTTCTGCTGCACACCGAAGGAACTCCGCGCGAATGGACAGCCGCAGTCCGCGTGGCCGCCGTGGTGCTGTCCTCCGCCACACCGGTTGCCGCAGCCGAACCTCTGCCGCACTTCCGGGAAGAAGATCCTCCCCTGAAAGTTCTGGGCGAACTGTTTCAGCAGAATGCCCACCTGGGCATCGTGACCGACGGCGATACCGGACATCCGCTCGGAATCATCCGCCGTGATCAGCTGGCAGACCGGCTCCTTGTGTCCCCCGGCGTCTCTCTGTCGCCTCACACCGCCTGGGAACTGTAACATGGATGCCGAACCGGCCGACACACTCCACACGGCCTGCGCAACGGCCGAGCGGCGCGTTCTGCTGCTGTTCTGTATCACGGAACTGCTGCTCATCGCAGCCACGCGAAACGTCTGGTTTGACGCCTCCCCCTTTCCGCGCATCCCGCTGATCCGCCAGGCAGGATGGCTGCCGGATTCCGCCGTGGCGGCAGTGTCCGCGGCGTTCGTCGCCGCCCTGGTCCTGGGATCCGCCGTGGCGTTCAGACGCCGCTGCGGCAGACGCACCGGTGTCCTGCCGGCAGCCGTTTTGGCGGTTTTGGGAACGCTTCCGGTCCTGTGCAGTCAGCAGTGCCTGCAGGCCTGGCACTGGCTGTTCCTGCTGGCCATGATCACCCGACTGACGGCCGGCCGGATCGGATGGCTGCCGGTCCTGAGACATCTGATGGCCGGGATCTATCTGTTTTCCGCCCTGTCGCGCGTCGGCCCGGAATTCGATTCCGGCATGACACGTTCGATCGTCATGTCTCTTCTGGATCTGGCCCGCCTGCCGCTTCTCGCAGACGATGCCCGGCTCGTGTCGTGGCTGTGCGGTGCCGCTTCGACAGCCGAGTTCGCCACCGGAATGGCCCTGCTCAGCCGCCGCACCCGACGCTTCCTGGGCCTCCCTCTGGCTGTCACCATGCACACGCTGCTGCTGGCGGCCCTGGGCCCGTGGGGACTCAACCACGAAGCCGGCGTTCTGATCTGGAACATCATGCTGGCTGTCACGGCCGTGACCGTGTTCGGGCCGCGGAACCAGCCACCACGTCTTCCGGACCTCCGCAGCAGGATGACGGCCGCTGCCGTCATCCTCTGGCCGGCTCTGGCCCTGGTGGGCATCACGGACAACTGGACGGGCTGGCAACTGTATTCCCCGCGTCCGGAAACACTTCGGCTGGAAGTCCATGTGGAGGCGATCGGGCAGCTTCCGCCCTCGCTGCAGAAATTCGTCCGTCCGCCGCTCCCGCTGCAGGACTGGTGTTCCGTCCGCATGGATCGCTGGTGTCTGGAAGCCACCGGTGCCCCGATCTGCCCACAGGCCCGTTTTCAGCTCGCCGTCGCTCTGGCGGTGACGCAGACCATTGAGAAGGATGAGTATGTCCGGGCCGTTCTGAACGCTCCGCAACGCCCCTGGTGGTGGAAGCGACACGTCCGGACATGGACCGGCCGAAAGGAACTCCTTCGGGCTGCCGACACCTTCCCGCTGTATCAGCCGGCCGCCGAACGCTCCCCCTCCGCGGCTCTGAGGCTCCGTGAGAAATCCCTTCATGCCATTCGATCGTTCTTCTCACCCGGCGAGAACGCGCCGATCCATGCCGTCCGGTTTCATGTTCTCGGTTTTCACTGAGCCGCAGAGGGCGCACAGGTCCACAGGCGAAGAAAACGCAGCGTTGTTCGGGCGACCGTCCGTGTGATCACGTACCAACAGGCTCCGGAGTGTCGGATCGGTGTCGCTCCGCTTCTGGATCCGGCCTGCAGGCTGCTGGCCGTCGTTCGCCGTGCGCAGACGGCCGTCCTCCCGAACTTCAGCGTCCAGGAGGGAGCGGGTTGAGCAGCGATCCTGTGATCATCACACCGAACAGACCGGCCAGGATCAGCAGCGACACGACCACTCCGGTCACTGCCAGAGCGCGTGGCCGGTCAGCAGTCAACAGTCCGGCCGTGCACAGACTCAGCCCCGTCAGACAGACAACGGCCGTCGTGCTGGCCAGCAGCAGAATTCTCAGCCGCACAGCCGCGTCGAACTCGCCGGTCGAACCGCTTTCGGCCGCCCTCTGTTCCGAACCGGCAACTGTCGACGGGCTGTCGGTCGCGGACGCCGCTTCCGTCTCCGCCAGGCGTCCGGCCATCGTGATCAGCAGCCCGGCCATCATGGCGGCAATCAGTGTCAGCACGATGCCCACCACCGCCAGCGTATTGGCCGGCCGCTCTTCCGGCTGAGCAGCCAATTCCGCAGCGGCTGCCGGCTGCTTTCCGGAATCGGAATCCGTCATCGACCACCTCCGGCCAGTGCTGTCAGAACAAGAAGAAAAGTCACCAGCGTTCCGCAGAAGAAGGAAATGGCCAGGCCGATCAGGGCCGGAGTGCGGGGCCGTCCGTGAATGCTGCCGTACAGCGAAAGAAACAGGGCCACCAGAGACGCAGCGAAACTGCCGATCATCAGCAGGACGACTGCCCAGGCGAATCCGTCGGAAAACGACGCATCTTTCAGATGTCCGCGGCGGGCCGCAGTTTCGGTGATCCCGATCCAGGCAGCGTGCATCAGAAGCTGAACGATCGAAAGCAGCAGTCCTGCGGAACCGACCCGGTTCCGGCGCCACTGCCGGATGATGCCGGCATCCGCCCTGTCTGACTCCTGCGTCACCACGCCCTTATTCCTCGCCGTCCACTTCTGACATGCGCAGCTGCTTCATTTTTCGGTACAGATTGGACCGATGCAGCCCCAGCAGTTTCGCAGCTTCCGTCATGTTGTTGTTCGTCCTGCGAATGCTGCGGCGGATGAAGTCCCGCTGAAAGGCCCGCGTCGCCTTCTCCAGACCCAGCTCCAGTGCCGGAAGACGTCCCGCCTGTTCATCGGGACTCAGAATGAATGCCAGATCTTCCGCATCGATGCGGTTTCCGGGCGCCAGAAAAGCCACACGCTCCATCAGATTGCGCAGTTCGCGAACGTTGCCCGGCCAGGGATGCGTCTGCAGCCGGCGGCGGGCTTCTGCTGTCAGCTGCAGCGGACCGCGGCGGGCCTGTTCTGCGAACTGCTTCAGAAAATGCTCCGCCAGCGGCAGGATATCCTCGGGACGGTCCCGCAGCGGAGGAAGATCCAGAGTCACCACGCTCAGCCGATAATACAGATCTTCCCGAAACTTCTTTTCCCGAACCAGTTCAGGAAGACTGGCGTTCGTGGCGGCGATGATCCGCACATCGATGGGAATCGGCTGAGATCCGCCCACCCGGGTGATCACCTTCTGCTCGAGGACCCGCAACAGCTTCGCCTGCCCTCCCGGACTCATGTCGCCGATTTCATCAAGAAACAGCGTGCCGCCGTCTGCCAGTTCGAACTTGCCTTTCCGCTGATCCCGGGCATCGGTGAAGGCGCCCGCTTCATGCCCGAACAGTTCGCTTTCCAGCAGCGACTCCGTCAGAGCCGCACAGTTCACCGCCACGAACGGACACGGGGCCCGCTGTCCCTGATAGTGCAGGCTCTGCGCGGCCACTTCCTTTCCGGTGCCGCTTTCTCCCAGAATCAGGACAGGCAGATCCGTGGACGCCAGCCGTTCGATGGTGTCGCGCAAAGCATTCATTGCCGAACTGTCGCCAATGATCTTCACGCTGCTGGTGAGCTGCGCCGCAAGCTGATCGCGGCTGCGATTCAGCAGACTCTTCTCTCGAAGATTGCGCAGCGCGACGGCGGCCTGAGTCCCCAGCTGCGTCAGACACTCCACATCCTCATCTGTGAAATCCAGATTCGAACGGCGATTGATGGCCTCAAACGCCCCCACGATCGTGCCATCTGCGTCCCTCAAAGGCACACAGATCAGATTCCGAGTCCGGTAACCGCTTTCCCGATCCACGTCAGCATTGAAACGTGAATCCGAATAGGCATCGTGCACCACGATCGACTGCCCGGTCCGCAGAGTCTCTCCCACGATGCCTTCCTTCGCCGGCAGGCGCAGAGACGCCCCCGAGACCCCCAGAGCCGGACGGGCCTCCACTTCGTCCCGTTCCCGATCCCAAAGAAAAATGCTGGCCCGGTCACAGTCCAGCAGCCGCGTCGCCTCCTCGGCAATCAGTTCCAGCAGCGAATCGGATTCCTCCTTCCCCGACAGCCGCGCTGCGATGTTCAGCGTGGACCGCAGCCGATCGAGCTGACGGCCCGATGCCGCCTGACGCAGCACCAGCGGAACGGCCACATTCAATGCCCGGGCAATCATCACGGCCGTCCGCTCCACCTGATCCGCCGTCCCCTGAACCCGACCTGTCAGAAGCTGCCCCCAGCCGCAGTCGGTCAGCGGAACCGCGAAATGGCAGGGGGATGCCCCCTGAAATCCGGCCTCCTCCCGTTCCGCCGCGCTGTCCCACAAAGCCACCTGGCGGGCTGCCGGAGCGCGCCCGGATTCCGCGACACACTCCCAGTCCGGCCCCGGAATACGACGCATCACAGCCAGCCACGTGCCGTCCACTTCGGGAAGCAGCTTTTCACACTGATCCCGCAAAAAAACGGCCGGATCGCCCGCTTCCACCGCAGCCGTCTGGATTCGAGAAAACAGATTCAGCAGCGGCAGCAGTTCCTGCGAATCCGCAGACTTCAGCACTCCCTGAAGAGAGGTCCACTTCACTTCCGCAGATGACACGCCGCTGCTCCTTCCGCATTCCATTCGATATCAGGCACACCCCTGCGCCATCGAGTTGATGTCAGAAGATAGGAGCCCGAGTCGAAAAGTCAATTGGATCCGGATTCCGTTCTGTCTCCTCGCGGACACAGCCCGGGGCAGCGGAATGTTTCCCGCCAGGTGGACGACTGATGGTTTTTCTGTCAGAGCCCGCTCCCACAGAACGGTCGCCGCCGGGGAGCGTACCGGCGGAAATCGGCCAGAACCGTCTGTCGCCGGGAATTTCCTCTATTCGCGGGATGAAAGAACCGTTCGCGCCGGGGCAGACCAGACTCTGCGTGCGCTCCGGTGCGAGGAAATCCGGGAATGCGGACCTGCCCCGATCGGTCCCTGTGTTCTCACTCCAGGTCTCCTGGTAATCTCCGTGACTTCCGACTTCCCATCATTCCGGACCGGAATCCCGAAACGGCATCCCGGTCCCTCACAGCCACGTGCCATGTCTTCGTGCCGCAACATCATGCTGACGGTGGCCTACGATGGATCGGCCTATCACGGCTGGCAGGTCCAGCCGAATGGTCTGACCGTCCAGGAACTGATGGAAACGGCCCTCGAAAAGCTGACGGGCCGGTCACACCGCATTCTGTGTGCGGGGCGAACGGACGCCGGTGTTCATGCGCTGGGTCAGGTCGTCAGCTTCCGTACGGAATCGACGATTCCCCCGACACAGTTTCGGCGCGGACTGCAGCGGTATCTTCCGGATGACATCACGATCATCGAATCCCGCGAAGTCCATCCGGATTTCCATGCGACCCGATCGGCCGTGCGGAAGCGATATCGTTATCTGCTGTGGGACGGGCCGGTTCTGCCGCCGTTTCTGCGCCGCTACGTCTGGCGGCCCCGGCGCCCTCCTGAGCTGGCACCCATGCGGCAGGCCCTCCCGGATCTCATCGGAACCCACGATTTTCGCTGCTTCGAAACCAATTACCCGAACAAAGCCACCAGCATCCGGACGATCTTTGCGGCATCCATCGAACGACGTGCTGTCCCGGATTTTCTGACGGGAAGCTTCTGGAGTCCCCGGGACGCCCGTCCGCACGAATCTCCGGAACATCCTCTCATCGTCTTCGAAGTGGAAGCCGACGGGTTTCTCTACAACATGGTCCGGACGATCGTCGGCACTCTGCTGAGAATCGGTCATCGTCACTGGCCTCCGGCAGCTCTGTCTGAAATCATCCGGAGTCAGAACCGTGGCCGGGCCGGATCGACGGCGCCGGCCTGCGGTCTGTATCTCGTGCGAGTCGACTATCCTCCGGAACTTCTCAAAGGCCCGCCGGACTCGACGATTCGAACTGCTTCCGGCTGAAACAGAAGAATCAGCAGCCCGAAATTTTCAGCGGCCGGTCACGGCAGGCAGGCATGTCTGCCTGCTGTGTGCCCGTCGCCCAGTCCCCGACCCACAGCGTGATGCCCCTGTCCACTGCTTCTCCCCTGTCCCGAAATCGCCCGTCGACTGCGGCACGTGTGCTGCTTCTGCAGATCCGCGATGCCGCCGACCCCATGAGGTCACAGGAAGTCCGCTGTTTTCAGGAGGCACTCGGCCTGGCCTCCGGGCAACTGACGACGTTCGACCTGACGGGCAGAACCGTGCTGAAACAGGATCGGCTGAAACATGTCCGTTTCGTGGTCATTGGAGGCAGCGGGAACTACTCCGTGGCCGAAGGCGGACCGTGGTGGAACACCGCTGCAGAATCCCTGCAGCGCCTTGCCGATTCGGACGTGCCGGTGTTCGCTTCGTGCTGGGGGTTCCAGGCCATCGCCCGTGTCCTCGGTGGCGAAGTCCGGACCGATCTGTCCCGGGCGGAAGTCGGTACGATCAGCGTGCGGCTGACGGATGCAGCGAGACAGGATCCGGTGTTCTCCGCGCTGCCCGATTCGTTTCCGGTCCAGGCCGGTCATCAGGACGTCGTGCATCGTCTGCCGGATGCCGCCGTTCGTCTGGCCGGCAGCGAGCTGGTGCGCAATCAGGCCATGAAGATCACCGATCGCCCGATCTATGGAACGCAGTTTCACCCGGAACTCACCCGCAGCGCTCTGATTGAGCGCATCCGCGCGTATCCGCAGTACATCGAACGCATCGCCGGTATCCCCTTCGATGAATTCGTGACCCGCTGCCGGGACACGCCGGAATCCGCATCGCTGCTGCAGCGTTTCGCCGCTCGGTACGCATCCTGATCCGCAGAGAATCCGCCGGACGCCGTGGCTTTCGGCCCTCGGAGGCGACCGGGGTTCAGCCCTGTTCCTGAGCAAGCTGCTGCTGGCGGAGAAGCTGCTGGTTGTATGTGGCGATGGTTTCCTTGCGGCGGAGCATTCCCAGAAGCTGCCCCGGATCTTCCGACGACACCACAGGCAGTTCATCGATGTTCAAAGCCGTGAACTTTTTCATCGCCACGTGGAGATCGTCTTCCGGAGTCACACTCAGGAAATCACTGGTCATCACGTCGGCCGCATCCGCCAGTTTCCAGATCGTTTCATCGTACAGATAGCGCCGCACGTCGTCGGTGGAAAAAATGCCCACCATCTTTCCTTCATCGTTGACAACGGGAAAGTAGTGCTGCTGGGTGCGGCTGAGCATCCGCACGATGGATTCCAGCGGCATCCCTTCGGGGACCGTCTGAATCCGGCGGTCACGCCGGTAGGTGTCGTTGACGGTGATTCCTTCGAGCACGTCGATCAGGAAATCGCCACGATGTGCCGGCGATTCGAGGCGACTGGCCACCTGACGTTCATACAGCGTCCAGCGCTGCGACATCAGAAAACACAGGGTGGACACCCACATGGCCGGCATGAGAAGCTGATAGCTGCCCGTCATTTCGGACACCATGATGATGGTGGAAATCGGAGCGTGGGCGCAGCCGGCGAAAAATCCCGCCATGCCCACAATCCCGAACGCGCCCGGGTCGAGCTGATAGGGCCACAGGCCGGACGCCACATGCCCCACGGCCACTCCAACCGATCCGCCGATCACCATCGACGGTCCGAATACCCCTCCGGACCCCCCGGAACTGATCGTGAATGACGTCGTGACGATTTTCAGCACCGCCACCGTCAGCAGCATGCTCACGGCCACATCCTGGGGCGACTTCAGAGCCGTCTGCAGAAACGCGTATCCCGTGGACAGCACCGCCAGACTCTGTTCATCCCGACCGGTCGCCAGCCAGGCCATGACGGCCGTCACTCCTGCCAGGAAAGCTCCGATAGCCGGCCGAACCATCCGGGGACCAGGAAGACGCCCGAACAGGCGATGCGTGTTCTGAAAACAGCGGGTGTACAGAAACCCGGCCGCCACCAGCACACCGGCCAGAACGGTGTAGGGCAGAAGTTCTGCCAGAGACTGCATCTGAGCATGATGCAGCTCACCGAAAACATGACTGAAGCACAGATGATCCGGCAGAAACAGACCGTACACCGAATACGCGACGATCGACGCGATCGCCGACGGCACGATGACGTCCGATTCGATGTCGGCTTCCCGATACAGGATTTCCCCCGCAAACAGAGCACCCGCCAGGGGTGCCCGGAACACGGCCCCGATGCCCGCCCCCATCCCCGTGGCCAGAAGAATGCGGCGATCCCGGGATGACAGCTTCAAAAGCTGCCCCAGATACGATCCCAGAGAAGCTCCGATCTGAGCGATGGGACCTTCCCGTCCTCCGGATCCCCCCGTTCCCAGGGTCAGTGCCGACGCGAGCGTCTTGACCACAGCGATGCGGAGCGGAATCGTTCCCCGACGATTGTGGAAGGCATCGATCGCTCCGTCGGTTCCGTGCCCTTCGGCTTCGGGAGCGAACCGGTACACGAGAAACCCGGAACACAGTCCTCCCGCGATCAGAACCCCGATGACCGCCGGAATCGACAGCGGCTGTTCCAGAGGATGAAAGCGGTGGTATTCCCCGTCCGCGCCACCCGGAGCAAACCCGGACAGTCGTTCCAGTACGAAATGCCCCACCGATTCGGTCAGCACCTGGAAACTGATTGCCGCCGCCCCCACGACGATTCCCAGCACCACTGACAGAATGAGCCAGCGACCGGCGATCAGACCGGAAGAAGACAGGAAAAAACGGCGATTGGAAGACGACATGAAGCGGCGCAGCCGTGTCTGACATTCCCTGACAAACAAAGACTTAGCCGCGAAGCATATCGGCGCGCCTGCGGATTTCCTGACAATTGCCGGCCCAATCTCCATCTTTCCCGGACACTGGACTGCCCCCGGGGACGCGGCTGCTTCTGACCGGCTGCTCCCGGCCGGACCGCTCTACCGGACAACGCGGCTGCGAAGGGGAATTCCGTCCGTTGATTCCGATGAATCGTTTTCCGGAAGATCGGCCGCCTTTTCACGCACCCGCCCTCTGGCGGTCGCCACCAGCAGTTCCGCCTGACGCACCCTCTGCGGATCGAAGTATGGCACAGATCGGCCGCGCGTCCGCCGGACCTTTCTGAGCAGCTCCGTCCAGCTCATGTCGCTGGCCACGTGCCAGGCGGCTGCCTGAGCTGTCTGAGTGTCCACACGGCCACGGGCCACCACCGTCAGCAGTTCATAAAGCACCGGATCGGCGGAAAATGCGTCCACCGGCATGACGGTGTAACGAACACGGGAATTCGGCTCCTTTTTTCCATGTTCGAGACACACCGAGTGGTATGGCAGACTGACTGTCCGCTCAGGTGGAACTGAGAAAAATCCCTGTCCCTGACCTCCAGCCGCCCCGCCGGCTGCCCCTCCGACACCGCCGACACCGCCGCCGGTCGTCTGTGTCCCGCGGCCACCGAATCCACCACCACCAGTCAACCCGCCCTGCGCCCCCAGAATCTGCCGATTGACCTGGACGGCCACGAAGGCTTCCGGCAGCTCAACCGTCAGAGGTTTCGAGGTGAGGTTCGTCACCTGAAAGGCACCGCCCAGAGAATCGCGTGCAATCACACGTGCTTCCAGCCGGCCGCTTTTCATGCCTTCGAACAGGTCCACCCGTTCAGCCGACGGATCGAACGTCGGACGCGTGATGGCCCGCGTTCGAAGCTTCTTAGCCGCGGACACTTCAGGAGCGGCAGCCGCCGCAACAGCCGTCACAGTGAGAATTCCGACAACACAGCGCCGAATCGGGCCGGATGAATGAGTCAACCGCATGTCCTTCCGCTCCTGAAAAACCAAACGACAGCGCTGTTCCGCCCGGCGGTTCGCGAGCAGCCGGAGCAGACGGGAACACGCCCGCACAACAGACACCGTAGTCCATGGAGTCTATCGGCGAGTTGTGCCGAATCACAATAAAAAACCTGGTCCGCACAAATCGGATGCCGGAGAAACGATCCGGAGTGGCCGAACTGTGCCGGTTGACCGCAAAATCCGGTGCGCCTGTCCGCCCTCCGGTCGGAAACCATTCCTGATGAGCCCGTTGAAAACGCCCCCTGACCCGCGATCCCACAGCGTCCGATTCGCGTTTCCTCCGAAACGAAAACGGACTCCATAGAGCCCGTACAATCCGCACACTCGACGTCAGACTGCGGCAACGGCCATAAACTGCCCGGTCCAGGTGACGCACACAGTGTGAATCGACGATGGACAGGAACATCAGGAAATTCGCGGGCATCGGTTTTCCCTGGCCCGCTGCCGTCGCGGCACCCGCCGCTGATCGGCCCACAGCACAACAGATCACCCACCTGTGCCCCGTCGCAGGTGCTCATGGAGGTACCATTGCAATGCTGGTTCTTTCGAGACAGCGTGACCAGACGATCGTCATCGGAGATTCGATTCGCATCACGGTTGTGGATGTTCGAGGCGACAAGGTGCGCATCGGCATCGATGCCCCACGCGACATTTCAGTTCACCGCGAAGAAGTCTACGATGCCATTCAGCGGGAAATGAAGGAGAACCGGGCGGGCGCCCCCGGCTGAGCGTCCCGCACGGAACGTCCCGCGCTGTGTTCTGCGGATTCGTTCTCCTGCACTGTCCCTCCGGCGGTCCTGCAGGGCCGCCGGAGGATCCGGAAAATCACCTCCTGCGTGGTCAGGCAGACGGGTCGAACAGACCGTACACCTTCGATTCGACTGCTTTGTGGACCAGCAGAACCACCGTGTCTCCAGGTTCCAGCCGATCGTCGGCCCCCGGCACCTTGACGAATTCGTCGCGTTCGATGGCCGCGACCAGACATCCGGTCAGCGGAAGATCCCGCAGGGGAGCCTGCGTGGCCGCTGCGCCGGCCCGCACTTCCACTTCCCACACTTCCGCGGAATCTCCCGCAACCGGCGATCGTTCCCGAATGGGCCCCCGGGAAATGAGTCCGATGATCTGCCGGGCCATCGCCTGTCGCGGACTGACGGCTACATCGACTCCCAGCCGCTGCAGCACATTGGCATAGTCGGGACTGCGAACAATCGTCAGCAGACGCCCACAGCCCAGTTCCTTCGCTTCCACCCCGCAGACGATGTTTTCCTCGTCGTGCCCTGTACAGGCAACGAACAGTTCGGCCGATCCAACCCGGGCTTCTTCCAGATCGGCCCGGCTTTTCACATCGGCTCTGAGCACCGTGCAGTGTGGAAGACGTTCGGCGATCAGCTCCGACCGATCCGCATCGGATTCCAGCACCGTGACACGGCAGCGCGTGTCTTTCAGCAGCCGGGCCAGATTCAGCCCCGTTTCCCCGCCGCCGGCGATGATCACACGCGGCCCCGGCGCCAGCCGCCCCTCGAACAGGCCGACTGCCTTCTGGAGATCTTCGTGGTTTCCAATGAGTGTCACGTGATCGTCTGCCTGGACGGCATCAGACGCGGCGGGGATGAAAGATTCATCGCGCCGGGTGATGACGCCGACACGAACGGCTCTGGGCAGCTTCAGTTCCTGAAGCGGGACACCGATCGCCTTCGCCCGGGCACCGACCGGAATCCCCTGGACCTCAACGCCTCCCCGCATAAACGTCTCCACCGTGACCACCGACGTGCTGCGGATGTGCCGGGCCAGTTCCAGAGCGGTCAGTTGTTCCAGGCTGATGAGACGATCAACGGAAAAATGCCGCTGGTAATCGAACGTGTTTCGGTCTCTGAGAATCGGATTGAACACCCGAGCCACGCTCCGGGACGCTCCCATTTCCCGGGCCACGCTGGCACTGATCAGATTGACCTCATCGCGACTGGTCACCGCCAGACACAGATCCGCACTCAGCACTCCGGCCTGAAACAGAGTGGATGCATCGATCGCCGAACCGCAGACCGTCTGCACATCGAAACGTTCTTCCACGCGCCGCAGCACGTCGGGCTGTTCATCCACAACGCAGACATTCAGTCCCCGCGCACACAGCAGTTCCGCAGTCGACTGACCGACCGTGCCGGCCCCCAGCACCAC
Source organism: Planctomycetaceae bacterium (assembly GCA_015485495.1). Taxonomy (GTDB): domain Bacteria; phylum Planctomycetota; class Planctomycetia; order Planctomycetales; family Planctomycetaceae; genus S139-18. Next base: position 22,288 of record WFTL01000034.1, on the reverse strand, counting down.
AATGTTCATTCCCGTCCTCTTCCGATTTCCGTTGTTCCGCTCTCCCGGCTGTCGCCATCTTCCGAACGACCGAACGATCCTGTCCAGCCGAACCGGCCGTTTCGTGCGGCATTCCGGAATGCACCAGACGTCCCGATCGCACCCCGCTTCTCAGGAAACGGACATGCGGCTGTTCGTGGATTTCCGCTCTGGATTCCGGCAGGATATCGAGTCCCGTCGACACGGGAAATCGGTCCGGAAAAAGACTCCGCCCGGCTGCCGGGCCCGAACGGACCGGAACCAGCCTCTTTCGACCGTACGCCATCCGACAACAGGAAATCGGTCCGATGTGGATCAAGATCTGCGGTGTCACCCGTCCGGAAGATGCCCTGGCAGTCGTCGAAGCCGGAGCCGACGCGATCGGATTCAACTTCTATGAGCCGTCTCCGCGATCCGTGACCATTGACACGGCAGCCTGCCTGGCCGAACCCATTCGTTCCAGACTGGAAATCGTCGGCGTCTTCGTCAATGCGCCCGCTTCCACCATCGACCGGGCCATCCGTGACGTCGGTCTGTCGACTGTGCAGTTCCACGGAAACGAATCCGCTGATGAGATCCGCCACCTGCGAGACCGGCACCCGGATGTGTCGGTGATTCAGGCCGTGCGTCCGGGCGGACAGCCGCACGCACTGACCGAAGCGATGGAACGGCTGAAGGACGTTCCCGTTCGAGCCATCCTGGTGGATGCACTTGTTCCCGGCCAGTATGGAGGAACCGGGAAGACGGTCGACCCTGGTCTGCTTGCACAACGACCGAACGACCGGCTCCCGCTGATCCTCGCCGGCGGACTCACCCCCGATAATGTCGGATCTCTGATCGCAGCAGTCCGGCCCTGGGGAGTCGACACGGCCAGCGGCGTGGAATCTGCGCCTGGGATCAAATCGGAAGAAAAAATCCGGGCCTTCGTTCGTCAGTGCCGCCGCCGGTCCTGACAGTCGCGGAAGTCCATCAGCATCGAATCCGGGCCCCTCCCGCCGATCCGGATCCGCCTCCGACGGACGGCAGGATGCGGAATTCTCCCCATTCTGCCGGCCCCGGACGGCCCCTTTCGCGTCTCAGGGAATCGGCCGTTTTGTTCTGTTCACGGCAGGAAACCGACCGGTCGGTCATGTTATTCTGTCGATGTGTTCCGGTGCGGAATGGCAGGATGTCCCGTGGAACGTCTTCGTGTTCTGTCAGGGGGGAACTGACCGATGATCATGCCGTCGGACGACCGGGTGGCCGTTGTGGCCGGTCTGAGAATTCCGTTTGCCCGCCAGGGAACGTATTACCGCACCGTCAGTGCGATCGACCTGGGCCGCATGGTGGTGCGTGATCTGCTGGCCCGCACCGGTGTGGAAGGCCACCGCATCGATCGGCTTGTATTCGGTCAGGTGGTCGTCCTGCCGAAGGCTCCGAACATCGCGCGGGAAATCGTTTTGGGGACTGATCTGCCGGTCACCTGCGATGCCTACAGTGTGTCCCGCGCCTGCGCCACCAGTTTTCAGTCGGTCGCGGAAATCTGCAATGCGATTCGTCTGGGCGACATCGAGGTGGGCATCGCCGGCGGAGCCGATTCGTCCAGCGTTCTGCCGATCGGCTTCAGCGACCGTATGGCGCAGAAGTTCGTCCGGCTGAGCAAAGCGCGATCCGTGGGAGAACGGCTGAAAATCATCAGCAGTATGAGGCCGAAAGATTTCGCTCCCGTTCCGCCGGCCATTGCCGAATTCACGACCGGCCTGCGAATGGGCGACAGTGCCGAACAGATGGCGAAAGACCACGGCATTTCCCGGGAGGAACAGGACGAATTCGCCCTCCGGTCTCACCGACTGGCCCATCAGGCCTGGGAAGAAGGAAAACTGAACGAAGAAGTCACCATGGCCTTCGCAGAACCCTACCGCGATGTGCTGGCGCGGGACGAAAACATCCGGGCCGATTCCTCCCTGGAAAAGCTGTCGCGGCTGAAGCCCGTTTTCGATCGCCGGTACGGCACCATCACAGCGGCCAACAGTTCCCCGCTGACCGATGGAGCGTCTGCGGTTCTGCTGATGAAGGAAGAAGTCGCAAAATCACTCGGATACACGCCCATTGGCTACATTCGTCAGTATGCGTTCACCGCCAACACCGTGGACCGCGACCTGCTCATGGGCCCCACTCAGGTGTCCGCGAAACTTCTCGAACGCTGCGGCATGACACTCAGCGATCTGACGCTCATCGACATGCACGAAGCCTTCGCCGCTCAGACACTGGCCAACATCAAAGCCTTCGCATCCCGAAAATACGCCGATGAGTTTCTCAACGGATCCCGTGTTCTCGGAGAAATCGACATGGACCGGTTCAATGTCCTTGGCGGATCTCTGGCTTACGGACATCCGTTCGCTGCCACCGGCGCACGCATCATCACGCAGACGATTCATGAACTGAGTCGACGCGGCGGCGGAATCGGACTGACCACCGCCTGTGCCGCCGGCGGCCTGGGCGCCGCCATGATTGTCGAAACGGACTGACCGGCCCCTGTTTCTTTCCATCTGTCATCGGCCGCACCATTCGGGGGCTCTGAAATCCGCCATCGCCGCACTTCCGAACGCATGGCACCTGACTGTCTCCTGAAGGGAGAGCAAACCCATGAAGGCACTGACCCGGACTGTCAACGACGAAGGCATCGCCACGATTTCGATCGACGTGCCCGATGAAACGATGAATGTCCTCAACCAGCTTCTGGCTGATGAGTTCGCCGAACTGTGGGCCGAACTGGAAAAGGATGCGTCCGTCCGGGGCATCATCATCACCAGCGGCAAATCGAACAGTTTCGTCGCCGGTGCCGACATCAAAATGCTCAACGACGTGAAAACCGCTGAAGACGGCAAGCGGATTTCCGCCGAAGGCCAGGCCCTGTTCAGCCGCATGCAGGACAGCCCGCGTCCTGTCGTGGCAGCCATTCACGGCCCCTGTCTGGGAGGCGGTCTGGAACTCGCTCTGGCCTGCCACTACCGCATCGCTTCGGACGATCCCAAAACGAAAATCGGCCTTCCCGAAGTCATGCTGGGGCTGCTTCCAGGAGGACGGGGAGCCACGCTGGTGCCGCGTCTGGTCGCCCTGCCGACCGCCCTGGATCTGCTGCTCACCGGAAAACAGCTCAACGCCCGCCGGGCACTCAAAGCCGGCCTCATCGATGAAGCCGTCCCGGCCAGCATTCTTCAGGACGTCGCTCACAAAGCCGTCCGCCGGCTGATGGACCGCGGCATCCGGCGGCACCGAAAACAGCGTCTTTCGGACCGCATCGTCCGACTGCCGGGACTGCGTGGAATCGTCCTGAAAAAGGCCCGCCAGCAGGTTCTCAAGACCACTCAGGGCAACTATCCGGCTCCTCTGGCCATTCTGGACGTCGCCGAAGCATCTCTGAGTTCCTCCCTGGCACAGGCTCTGGACCGCGAATCCACGGAATTCGGCCGACTCTGCGTGTCTCCTCAGGCACAGCAGCTGATGAACATCTACTTCGCATCCAACGAACTGAAAAAGGAATCGTTCGTCGAGGGAGACGTGTCGCCCCGGCCGGTCACCCGCCTGGGAATCCTCGGCGGCGGTCTCATGGGAGCCGGCATTGCCGTCGTTTCCATCGACAAAGCCAAAACCAGCGTCCGCATGAAGGACATTCGGCCGGAAGGTATTCTGGGAGCCTACCGGCACGTGGATGAGTACTTTCGCAAACGTGTTCGACGCCGAATCCTCAATTCGGAACAGGCGAAACAGCAGATCAATCGGCTCAGCGGAACACTCGATTACAGCGGCATGGATCGCTGCGAACTCATCATTGAAGCCGTGTTCGAAGACCTGAAACTCAAACGACAGATGGTCGCCGATATCGAAGCTCTGGGCAACGAAGACACCGTCTTCGCCACGAACACATCATCCATCCCCATCCGCGACATCGCCGCTGAAGCACAGCGGCCGCACAATGTTCTGGGGATGCACTATTTTTCGCCCGTCGAAAAAATGCCGCTGCTGGAAATCATCCGGCACGAAGGAACCGGCGACCAGGCCGTGGCCACGGCGGTGGACTTCGGCCGCAAACAGGGAAAAACGGTCATTGTGGTCCGTGACGGAGCCGGCTTCTATGTGAACCGGATTCTGGCTCCGTACATGAATGCGGCCATGGACTGCGGCATGGAAGGAGTCGCCTTCGACAGCATCGACCGGGCGCTGGTGAAGTTCGGTTTTCCGGTCGGCCCCTACAAACTGCTGGACGAAGTCGGAATCGATGTCGGCAGCAAGGTGCAGCCGATCCTCGAAGAAGCCTTCGGCGACCGTATGAAAGGAACCGGAACTCAGCAGAAACTCATCGAACGCAATCGCCTGGGCCGCAAGTCCGGAAAAGGCTTCTACCTTTACGACAAGCCGAAAAACAGCCGCACCATCGACGAAACCGTGTACGCGGAACTGGGCATCACTCCCCAGAACAATATGCCGGCCGAACAGATCGTCGAACGCTGCGTATTCATGATGCTCAACGAAGCGGCTCTGTGTCTGGAAGACGACACCGTCGCCTGTCCACGAGACGGCGATCTGGGAGCCGTTTTCGGAATCGGATTCCCGCCGTTCCTGGGCGGCCCCTTCCGATACATGGATTCCCTGGGACTGCAGCACGTCGTGGACACGCTCAGACGGCTGGAACAGCAGCACGGATCCAGATACACGCCGGCTCCGTCTCTGGTCGAACGCGCCTCGCAGAATCGTCCGTTCTATTCCTGAACCGCGCTCCCGGTCCCGTTGATCGGTTCGCCGGCCGCAGCCGGCCGGTCAGTCTGCCGGCAGACGGTGCCATGACGGAACAGGACGCAGGCGACTGTTTCCGGAACCGAATCGATGTCGACAGAACCCGCTCCCCGTTCGATTCGGACCGCAGCGGTCGCCGATGCCGTGCATACCGTGACTCTGAACCGCCCGGAACGGCGAAACGCCCTGTCGGCTTCCCTGCTGGAACACCTGTTCCAGGTGCTGCAGACACTGCGGCACGCATCGTCGTGCCGTGTCGTCGTTCTGGAAGGGACCGGTCCCGGCTTCTGTTCCGGCCTCGATCTGGCCGATCTGGCCGATCTGGCCGATCCGGAACGAGCCGCCGGCAGTGCCCGCAGTCTGGCTGCCGTGCTGCAGGAAATCCGCCAGTCTCCGCTCGTGTTCCTCGCGTCCGTACACGGCGATGCGTGGGCCGGAGGAGCGGCTCTGATGGCCGCCTGCGACATCGTCCTGGCAGCCGATTCCGCCCGCATCGCCTTTCCCGCAGCCCGCCGCGGCCTGCTTCCGTCCCTCATTCTGGATGTCGTTCGTCAGCGGTTGTCTGCCGGTGCTCTGAACGATCTGTTCCTGACCGGTCAGCCGGTCGACGCCCACACAGCGCAGCGTATCGGACTCGTGGAACGGGTGGTGACCGAACAGACCCTGGCAGAACAGACGCTTCGGACAGCTCAGGCCGTCACCGCCGGTGCTCCGGAAACCATTCGACAGACAAAGCGTCTGCTGCGGGACACCACTGCACGGACGCCGACTGATGCTTCAGACTGCGATCCTGTTCGGCAGCACCTGGACAGCCGGAATTCTCAGGAAGCCCAGGAAGGAATCCGCGCTTTTCTGGAAAAACGACCACCGTGGTGGTCATCCTGAACAGCCTGTGCCGGCCTGCCATCACCTGCCGAACAGCAGGACTCCGTCCCCCGCACAGCGCGGAAATCAGACATGACTTCTTTTCCGTTCTCCATCGCGGTATCAGAACCGCATCGCCGTCCTGTCCGGATCGCAGCGGCCGGCCGTCTGCTCATCTGGCTGCTCTGCCTGTTCGCAGCAGACCTGTTCAGCAGCTATGAAGCACCTGCCGAAGAAGCATCGGACTCTGTGCGAATCGCCACGTTCAATGTGAGTCTGAACCGGAGAACAGCCGGAGCTTTGGCGACGGACCTGGCCGCCGGCGACGCACAGGCCGAACACGTCGCCTGGATTCTCCGCACCGTGCGTCCCGACATCGTTCTGCTGAACGAATTCGACTACGAGCCTGACGGTGAGGCGATTGAGCTGTTTCAGACACACTATCTGCAGTCCGCCGACCTGCCGGGAAATACGGAACCGCTGATTCTGCCGTTCGTCTGGTCCGCACCGGTCAACACGGGGCTGCCCGCCGGCGTGGATGTCAACGGCGACGGCAGGATCCAGGGGCCGGCCGACTGTCACGGGTTCGGCTGGTTTCCCGGACAGTTCGGCATGGTGCTGCTGTCCCGTTTTCCTCCCGTCCCCGACGAAATCCGCACATTTCAGCGTGTTCTGTGGAGCAGCATGCCGGACGCCCGTCGCCCCGTCGATCCGGCCAGCGGCCGTTTCTGGCATTCCGAGAACGTCTGGCACAGCCTGCGTCTTTCCTCCAAGAGCCACTGGGATGTTCCGGTTCTCATCGGAAACAGCCGGCTGCACCTTCTGGCTTCCCACCCGACACCGCCGGCCTTCGATGGTCCCGAAGACCGCAACGGCTGCCGCAATGCGGACGAAATCCGCTTCTGGACCGATTATCTCGATCCGACACGCAGCACGTGGATTCGTGATGATTCAGGACACCAGGGCGGACTGACGGACACCGCGTGGTTCTGTCTTCTGGGCGATCTCAATGCCGACCCGGCTGACGGAGCCAGTCAGCCGGATGCCATCCGACAGCTCCTGACTCATCCGAGAATCGCCGAATACCCCGCGCCGCGAAGTGCCGGTGCGGCGGAAGCGGCAGAGGTTCAGAAAGGCAAAAACCGTTCGCATCGTGGTCCGGCCGCCTGCGACACCGCCGACTTTTCCGATCGGTCGGTGGGCAATCTGCGGGTCGATTACGTGCTGCCGTGCCGCGGACTTCAGGTCATTGCAGCGGGAGTCTACTGGCCGGCATCCGGACACGCGGGAGCCGATAAGGTGACCTGTTCCGATCACCGTCTCGTCTGGATCGACGTCCGCCTGCCCGATGCGACGGAAGATCACTGATCCGGCAGCCGCTGCGGACTACGGCCGGAAACCCGCCTGGTGTTCAGGGAACGCCTCCGTCCGGACGACCGAATGCTTCCAGCGTCCGTCGCAGCAGTTCCATTTCCCGCCTCAGCGCTTCCTGTTCTGCTACGGAAGGCCCTGCCGGTTCCGGCGTCGTATCGACCGTCACGGATTCCGCATGCCGTCCGACCGATCCCGCCACCCCCGGTGTTCTGTCGGCATCTGTTCCCGAAACGGCCAGTCCCAGCAGAAATGCCAGGCAGATGGAAATCGCGGTGGACAGCGCCGGATGCTGATACCAGAACCCCCGCGGTGTTCTCAAAGGCTGCACGGTCGGTTCGTCACACGGATCGGCGGAACGCCGCGTCCCCGACTGTCGGATTCCGCTGGCCACGAGCTGATCTTCGAGGAACGAACAGGCCAGACGTTTCCAGCCATCGGGGCATTCCGCCAGCCGGTCCAGAAGTTCGTGCCGCTGAGCCGGTGACAGCTCCTCGTCCACGGCCCGCTGCATCAGCAGGTCCAGTCGTTCTGCAGAAGTCATGCTGCCTCCACTGTGGTCCTGAGCAGAGATTTGAGCCTGCGGCGTGCCTTCAGCAGGCGATATTCGATCGTGTCTTCCGACACCCCCAGCATTTCGGCCAGCTGACGATACGTCCATCCTTCCACGTACTTCAGCATGAGAACCTGTCGGTCCAGTTCACTGAGTTTCCCGACAGCTTCTCGAACGGCTTCCTGCTTTTCGGCCGCCAGAACACTGGCGACCGGATCCGGTGCCGCTGCGGTCCGTTCGGTCACCTGAGCAGCCAGGCGATTCTCGAAGTTCCTGCGACGGCCCGTCGTCCGGCGGTACATCATGATCTGCCGGACAGCCACCTGATACAGCCAGGCTCCCACCTGGCTGATGTCTTTCAGAGCATCACGCTGGCGCACCAGCGCCAGCGCGATGTTCTGCATGATGTCCTCGACCGCGTCCGCTTCCTGCACCCGACTGCGCACCACGGTGCGCAGCCAGCTTTCGTTCTCGAGGTAAACAGCCTGAGGAGTCGCGGTCATTGAAAGTTACCATACCGGAAAAACCGGCACTGCCACAGAGATCTCTGAGGAAACGGTTGCCGCACGCTGCCGTCTCCCGTCAGGAATTCTGCAGAATTCCCGCCGAAGCCCCCGAAATCACGGCTGCCCCGGGCCCGGCAAATCCCGGGATTCGTTCAGGATCCGACTCAGCCGTGTTCGTACCGCACCGTGGACCGGCCTACAATCGCGGCCTGCTGTTTCCGCCGGGCCGCCGACCGATCGAACGGCTGCCCGGCATTCTGTCGACCCGGCCGCACGCTGTTCTTCGCAGTCGCATGTTCTTCATCGCCTGGTGCCCTCCGGCGATCTCCATCGTCTGAAAGCCTGTTCCTGGAGTCCTCCGTGACTGACCTCCGTCAACTCACCGACGATCTTGTTCGCCAGGAAGCCGTTCTGCGGGAAGGCGGCGGCCCGGCCGGCCACCAGCGGCAGAAAAAACTGGGACGGCTGCCGGTTCGGGAACGTCTCCAGCAGCTTCTCGATCCGGACCGCCCGTTCCGGGAACTGGGTCTGTGGGCCGCCTGGAACATGTATGAAGACACCGGTCCGGTACCGGCCGCCGGAATCGTCACGGGCATCGGGTTCATTCACGGACGTCCCTGCGTGATTGCCGCACACGACGCCACGGTCAAAGCCGGGGCCATGTTTCCGCAGTCGGTCAAGAAGCTGCTGCGGGCCCAGCGCATCGCCATGCTGGCTCAGCTTCCGGCCGTGTATCTCGTGGATTCCGCCGGCGTCTTCCTTCCCCTGCAGGACGAAATCTTTCCGGACGAAGACGATTTCGGCCGCGTGTTTCGCAACAACGCCGTCATGTCGGCAGCCGGAATTCCCCAGTATGCGGCCGTCATGGGCAACTGCATCGCCGGAGGTGCCTATCTGCCGGTGCTGTGCGACACGGTTCTGATGACAGAAGGCAGTCAGATGTGCCTGGCCGGCCCGGCACTCGTCCGTGCCGCGCTGGGACAGATCGTCGATCCGGAAGAACTCGGCGGAGCCTCCATGCATGCGTCCATCAGCGGCACCGTCGATTTTCACGAGCCGGATGATACGTCCTGTCTGAAACGGCTCCGGTCCCTGTTCGCCCACCTGCCGCAGCACACGCCGCTGGCAGCCACATCCGTCGATCACGGCCCGGCCGCTGAACCGCTGTACGATCTGGTATCGGCCGACGGCACGGCCGAATACGACATGCGCGACGTGCTCCGATGCATCGTCGACCCCGAATCGCTCGACGAATACAAACGCGACTACGGACAGACCCTCATCACCGCCTTCGCCCGCATCGGCGGGCGGAGTGTCGGCATCGTGGCCAGCCAGAAAACACGCCGGCAGGCCGCTGACGGAGAACTGCAGATCGGCGGTGTCCTGTATGCCGATGCCGCATCCAAAGCCGCCCGCTTCGTCATGGACTGCAACCAGATGCGCATTCCTCTGATTTTCTTCCAGGACGTCATGGGCTTCATGGTCGGGAAGCAGTCGGAGCAGCACGGCATCATTCGGGCCGGAGCCAAACTGGTGAATGCCATGAGCAATTCGGTCGTCCCCAAACTGACGGTGATCATCGGTGGTTCATTCGGAGCCGGCAATTACGCTCTGTGCGGCAAGGCCTACGATCCGACCCTGATTCTCGCCTGGCCGTGCGCCCGCTACGCCGTGATGGGAGGCGCCCAGGCCGCAGACACCCTGCTGTCTCTGAAGCTGCGGGAAGCCCGCCGTTCGGGACAGGAACTGTCCGACCAGGACCGCGCCGCTCTGAAGGACACGATCCGCACCCGCTATGAAGAACAGACCGACATTCGCTATGGAGCGGCCCGGGGCTGGGTGGACGCCATCATCCCCCCGCACGAAACCCGTTCATGGCTCCAGACAGCGCTGTCCTTTCTGCCCCGGGAAATCCCGCAGCCGTTCCGGACCGGAGTTTTTCAGGTGTGAAGGCGTTCTCAGGTCAGTGGTTCGGCGAAAAACCGTCTGCTAGACTCCCGCCCGTCCTGCCCTGAATGCTTCCGGAAATCCCATGTCCCAGTCGCTCGCATCCATCGACTACATCATCATCGCCGTGTACATGCTCGGCGTGCTGTTCGTCGGCAGCTACTTTTCCCGCTACGTGCATTCCGCCGGCGACCTGTTTCTGGGCGGTCGCAGCCTGCCGTTCTGGGCCATCGGCATGTCGATGGTCGTCAGCGATATCGGCGCCACGGACCTGATCAACGGAGCCGGCGCGGCGTATGACCGGGGCCTGGCCCAGGCCAACTTCGACTGGATCGGTTCCGTCCCGGCACTGCTGCTGGCCGCTTTCCTGTTCGTTCCGTACTACTGGCGCACCGGAGTCTACACGCTGCCGGAGTTTCTCGGACGGCGTTACAACGGCCTGACCCGGTGGAGTCTCGCCTCGGTTCTCCTTCTGTTCATGGCCGTCACCCTGTCCATTCTTCTGTGGACATCCGCAGTGTTCATGAAGGAGGTTCTCGACATGCCCCCCTTGGTGGCCATCTGGATCACGGCGCTTGTGGTGGGGATTTACACAGTCAGCGGCGGTATGGCAGCCGTTGTGATGACTGATGTGATGCAGCTGATCATCATGTTCGTCGGCATGGCCGCGCTGCTGGTGCTGGGTTTCTGGGAAGTGGGCGGCATCTCGGGACTCGTCACCGACGTTTCCGCTCAGCCGGACACCACCGCCGATTACTTCCGGCTGCTGCATCCTCACAACGAACACACCGAATACCCCTGGACGGGCATGGTCTTCAGTCTGGGCATCGTGATGTCCACGGGATACTACGTGGGCAATCAGGCGGTCATGCAGCGGGCTCTGGGAGCCCGCACGGAATGGGACGCGAAAGCCGGTGTCCTGACAGCCGGCCTGTTCAAAATGGCGATTCCGCTTCTGGTTTTCGTTCCCGGCATGATTGCCCGGGCCATCGTGCCGGATATCGAACCGCACGATGCGGCCATTCCGGCGCTCATCAATCTGCTCATGCCCACCGGACTGAAAGGTCTGGTCTTCGCGGCCTTCTTCGCCGCCCTCATGTCCAGTGTCGATTCTTATCTGAATTCCTGCGTCACCATTTTTACGGGCGACTTTTTCCGTCCGATCTACGAAAAGGTGACGGGACGGCCGGTTCCCGATCGCACGGGAATGATTCTGGGACGTTCCATGACGGCCGCCGTCCTCCTGTTCGCCGCCACCCTCGCTCCGGTCTTCTCACGGTTCGAAACCCTGTACGACGTTCTGCAGACGCTGCTGTCTCTGTTTCAGGGCCCCACGCTCGCCATTCTGCTGCTGGGGATTTTCTGGCGGCGAGCGACCGCGTGGGGCGGCTGCGCCGGCCTGCTGGTCGGATTCTGCCTCACTTTTGGACTGAACGCCATCGGAGACGCCGTCTTCATGTCCGATTCGTCGTATCTGTATGTTGCCGTCTGGTCCTTTCTCGTTTCTCTGGCCGTGACCGTCGTCGTGAGTCTGATGACTCCCTCAGATCCGCCGGAAAAACTGACCGGCCTGGTGTACCGTTCCGTCATCACAAAAGACGCCGCGGAGGACTGAACCGATGGCAAACGGATATTGCGTCGTGCGGACGGCTGAAGCACTGCTGTTCCTGGCAGCGACTCCGGAAACAGTGGCCCGGCAGGCAGTGTCACAGGACGATTCACAGCCCCGGACACCGCTGATCGTGGAAGCCGTCGAAGCACTCAGCCGCTGGCTCGCAGAACACCTGGGACCGCCTCTGCACACACTGCACCACCCCATCGATGTCTGGCTGGGCCAGGTTCCCATGTGGGTGGCCATGGTCTGCTGCATGGGACTGTTCGCAGCGGCCGTCCTCTGGGTCTGGACTCTGAAACGCAGTTTCATTTTTCGAGGAGCCCCCGACCAGGCATGGTGGCGGGATCTGCGGATCTGGGCGACCGTCGTCGTTCTTCCCTACATCCTCATTTACCTGCTGCTGGGCCGCTGAATCCGGCTGCCGATCCCCCGCGCGTTTTTCCCGAACAGGCCGCCTGCCATGACCGAATCTTCCCCCCACCGCGACGGCATCACGCTGAGAATCCTGGGTTCGTTCTTTCTTGTTCTGGGACTTCTGGTGCTGGCCGGCATCTTCTGGCACCCGACAGACGTCCGCGCTGTGCTGGTGAGCGCTGCCAGCGGCATCGTCCTGGGGGGAATCGGAGGCGTCATGGTTTTCGTCGGTCGAAAAGTGGACCGCACAACGGCCCCCGAATCGAACGGCACGACCACCGATTCGGCCGTCACCGATTCATAACGGCCGTCCCGCCTGATCCGGTGCGGCGTTCCCCGCCCGTGCCCGAACCGGTCGGAAAACGCAGTCGCCCGGCTGCAGCGTCAGCCATGCAGGCGGCTGAGCAGCAGAGCAGAAAACACGACAGCCGCCGTCTCGATTCTCAGGATCCCTTCCGGCCAGATGAGTCGGTGCGCTCCGTAGTCTGCCGCCTGCAGGACTTCTTCGGACGTGAACCCGCCCTCCGGACCGATCAGCAACAGAGCATCACGCTCCGGGATCACCGGCTGCTGTTCAGCAGCTCGCCCCGGATGCGCCATATAAAGGACCTGCCCGGAGCCGGCCGCGTTTCTCAGAACCACGGAAAACTCCATGGCTTCCTCCACTTTCAGCAGATGATTCCGGCCGCTCTGTTTCATCGCCGAAATCACGGTGGCCTGCAGCCGGTCGATCCGTCCGGGTCGAGGATCGGCGACGGACCGCTGAGTCCGCAGAGGAATCACGCGGTCGACTCCCAGTTCCGTCAGTTTTTCGATCATGCTGCGCAGACGGTCACCCCGGGGAACGGCGGCGGCGACAGTCAGAGAAGGGCGCTGCGGCAGCGGGACGGTCCGCCGGGAACGGATTCGCAGCCGCACGCAGCGTCGATCCGTCTGCTCAATCACAGCTTCGGCCGTGATTCCGCCGCCGTCGAAAAGTTCCGCTTCGTCCCCTTCGCGCATGCGCAACACGTGCAGCGCATGGTGCGATTCCGTTTCATTCAGAACCGCATCCGCGCCGGACAGATCCGCACAATAGAATCGGGCAGTCATGGAGTCCGTTCCTGGAGACATCCGACAGATTGTCCGTCTCAGCGAACCGAGTCCGGAACAGAAGGACCGCCCGGTGACTGAGTCAGCTCAGGCGACTGCACGATCTCAATGAGCGGCCACGACTGAACGGCCAGTTCATCCGTCAGGTCTGTCGTTTCCTGGATCTCCACCCGTCGTCCTTCCCGAAGCAGATTCAGATTCGTCGTGGCAATCTGTTCGTTTCCGGTCAGTCCTTCCGTGATCACGACGAGCGATTTGAGGCGCCGTCCCTGTTTCACGGGCTGCCGGTGCACGATTCCTTCGTCCCGCACGATGAACACATGTCCGTCATAAACACATTCCCGCGGAATGACAATGGCATCCGACCTCAAAGCCCCCGTGATGCGGGCGTGAACAAAGGTACCCGGCAAAAGCTTTTGTTCCTGCTGGTCGTTGAGAACTTCCACGAAGGCGCGAATCGTCCGTGATTCCGGGTCGGCCTTTGGAGAAATCCGAACGATCCGGCCGGTCCAGCGGGCGGCCGCCGACTGTCCGGTCGCCAGACGGACATCCGGCGAATCTCCCTGCCGCAGAGCAGCCGAAATCTCCTGCCAGTCATCCAGACCGATGGCCACCGGAATCTCGATGCGTCTCAGATCGGTCAGCCGAAACAGCGGTTCTCCGGCCCGCACGTACTGTCCCTGTTCCACCATGACCTCGCTGAGAACCCCGTCGAAGGGAGCGATCACGCGCGTCCGCCGCAGATCGTCGGTGACCCGCTCCAGTTCGACCTGGGCAGCCGCCAGACGATCTTCCGCGGCCGCGATCTGAACAGGAAACAGGCGGACCGCGTTTTCCAGCTTCAGAATGACTTCCTGGGCCCTCTGCAGTTCCACCAGAGCCCGCGTCACTTCCGATTCGGCCCCCGCATTCAGCGAAAACGCCCTGCGGAAACGTTCGTATTCCTTTTCGAACGCCACCACATCCGTTCGGGCCTTCTTCAGCAGCCGCTGACTGTTGGCCTCCTGCTTCCGAAGCTGTTCCACGCTCCGCGTCGCTTCGGCCAGACGCGTTCGGGCCTGTTCCACACGCCGCACGTACTCCCGCTCATCCACCTGAACCAGCGTGTCTCCCCGGTGCAGATGGGTTGCCTGTTCGGAAGAAACCAGTCCCGATGCGGCGGAAACCTGTTCACCGACTTCCAGCCGCGGATGCACTTCCACGACCTCGCCGGGCACCTGAGCGGCCACAACGACTTCCCGATCGGCCCTGGCCGTTCCCCAGGCCGTCAGAACCTCCCGGAACGTCACCGGATCCACTGCGAAGGCATCGATATTCAGATGCCTCACAGCGGCCTGTTTCGTTGTCACCTGAGGTTTCTGCGCGCTGAGCAGCAGGAAGCCCCCGCCACTGACCAGGACAATCGCCGCAATCACGGCTTCTGAAATCAGGACGCGACGAAGCAGCACCCGCGACCTGTCCGCATCGGTCATGACAGTTCGACTCCCGCGTCAGACGCCGCGCCCTGCACCGATGAACACGCTGCGCCGTACGATCGACGACGCCGACGGTCCCGCCACCGACGTCAGTGTTCCCGCAGCCGGGTTCCCACTGAGAAAACCAGCACACCTGCCAGCAGACAGGCCGGCATCACGATCAAAGGAATGCCGAAAAACAACTGGTACGCAATGAGCGCCGGCAGAGCGCTCAGTACGACCATCTGCAGAAAAACACCGATCTGCTGCTTCACGTTCGCTACTTTTCGTGGATTTCGTATTCCAGCGTTTTCAGCTCAGTCGTTTCTCCGTCGCGGATTTCCACCACCAGGCTGCGTTCCAGATAACCCACCCGTTCGTGCCACACGCGGAACTTGTGCCGCCCGGCCGGCAGATTGCTGATTTCGAAAGACCCGTCCTTCGCGGTAATGGCCGCATACGGATGATTCAGAATCAGCCAGTAGGCGTTCATCCAGCCGTGAAAGTCGCACTTGACTTCCGTCGGCAGAATCTCGGAGGCCCGCGTTGTAAACAGCGGCCCTTTGCCGGCCGTTGTCATGGGAGCGACCGTCAGGTTCTCCCCCTTGTTGCGAATCGGATAGGTGTGCGTGTTGTGAGCGACCGGATCGCTGTTGAGCACTTCCACGGACTGGCCGGCGCGGACCAGCATCGCATGCGGAATGAACGTGCAGTTCTTCTGGTCGAAGATGACCGAACTTTCGAATTCCTTTGCATCCGGGTGGATCTTCTTCGGAGCCTTCCGCAGATAGATGAAGATGTTGGCAATGCCCTTTGTTTCCGGATCGACAACCAGGTCCTGGCGGTACATGTCGGTCGCTGCGCACACTTCCGCATCCTTCACGGATGCCCCTTTCGGGTGCAGCAGAACCGGTTCAGGCACATCGCCCTTCCAGATGATCCGCCCCTTCACCGATCCCCATCCGTCCGCAGCCGATGCCGCCGGCATCAGGAAAGACACAGCCACGGCACACACGACAAACAGTCTGTTCATAAATGATACCTCACCCCAACATCCTGACGAACAACCACGCCTCGCATGAACCTGTCCGTGCCACCGCACTGCATGCCGGCCGGTTCGCCGCACGCATTATAGGAATCGCCCGGAACCGAAGTCGAATTCTTCAGACGAATTCCCGGCACACCTGATGCCGTTCCCGCCCTTCAGAATCCGCATATTCGGACCATTCGCCGCCAGGTCCCTCATCCGGATCCATCAGCCGGCCACCGGCCTGCACCCCCCCCCCCGGCTGCCTTCCTTTGGCGGACCGACGCTTCGACAGACCGCCTCTTACTTCGACAGACCGCCTCTCATCGGTGACGGGCCACCGGCCCCCGCACGGTTCACCAGGCTCCACGCCAGGTGGGCCTGGGGCCGATCCACAGCCACCGGCTGCCGGCTTCTTCCGCGGCGAATCAGCCCCGGCCCCCGGTCACAAAAAAAAAGCGGCCGGAGCCATCCATGGCTGCGCCGCTTCGTTCCTCACTTCGGTGAATCCGTCCACCGCGTCGTGCGGAAGCGGGGACCATAGAAACAATCTTCGAACGTGTCAAAACGAATCCACCACAGGTCTCCTGCGCTGCTGCTCCGGCCGATTCAGCGGCATCATTCGCCTTTTCACCGGTCCCATCTGCAGATCCTGCCAGGTTCATCTTGCTGCGACGGACTGTCTGACAGTACAAGTCACCCTGGACTTCCCGACAGCTCCCTCCTGAGTCATTCCAGTCACCCCCTTCCCTCCGCCCGGCTCGTGCGGCCGGCCGCCGTCGCACGGAAGTTTCCGATCCATGCGCCTGCTTTTCGACATGTTTCCAGGCCCGTCGCCGCCGCGCACCGGCTTTCGCCGCGTTCCGTTCGTCATCGTTCTGTTGTGCGCATGTGGATGCATCACTCCCCGGAACACGCGCTTCCCGAGCTGCATTCGGCCGCATCCGGCGGCCGAACGACTTTCCTGGGAACGCTCCGATCCTCTGTTCGACCCGGCGATCGGACCGGATCTGAATGACCGCCCCCGCGATTTTCGTACTCCCCGAACCATCGAACGTCGGGCCGCCCAGAACCGGATCCTGTACGGTCAGCCGGTCGATCCGGATGCCCTGCCTCCCGTTCCGGTCGGGCGGCGCTATCCGGACGCCGTGCGCTGACAGACGGAGCATCGCTGATGGTTTCGTGTCTCCCCACAGGCGGCAGCACCGAAACGGCTGCCGACGCAGAACGGTCCAGGTAGCCGCGTGCCGGATTCTTCACTGCGAACGGACATCCTCACCGGCCGCCAGGTCATCGTCGCCCCGGAACGCGGTGCTCGGCCTGGAGCGTCCGGGCCGGAACCGTCCCTTTCGGATCCTCCCGGTGGTGACCCCTTTCTGGAAGGGAGGGAACAGGACACTCCCGGCGAGGTCCTGGCACTGCGCTCGGTGGATTCTTCCGCCAATGCCCCCGGCTGGCTGCTGCGCATCGTCCCCAATCAGTTCCCCGCCGTTCGGCCTGAGGCCGCCGTTCCGCAGTCCGCGACGAATCTGTTCCCGGCCGTTTCCGCAGCCGGCCAGCACGAAGTCGTCATCGAATCTCCCCGTCCGGTTCGCCGCCTGACCGATCTGACGGTACCCGAAGCGGCTCGCATTCTGCTGGCCTGGAAGCGCCGCACGAGGGTGCTCGAACAGACCGCCCCGATTCGGTCCGTCGTCGCCTTCCGGAACGAAGGATTCAGTGCGGGCGCTTCTTTGCCCCACGTCCATTCACAGATTCTCGCTCTGAACAGCGTGCCGCCGGAAACGGAAAGACGCGTTCAGCGTGCCTGTGACTACCGCCGCCGCACCGGACACAGTCTGCTGACCGATCTGATCGAAGCAGAACTGTCTCAGCAGCAGCGTCTGATCGCCGTCACCGATCGCCTCGTCCTGCTCTGTCCGTTTGCCGGCCGCACCTCCTGGCAGGTACGCTGTGTCCTGCGAAACGCTTCCCGCCGTTTCGCAGACACCTCCGACAGTGATCTCATTTCCATGGCGGCCCATCTTCACGCTGCAGCCGGTGCTCTGCAGACGATCCACAGAACCGTGGCCCTGAATCTGATGCTCGTTCAACTGCCCGCTGGCACAGCGCCCGATTCCGAATGCGGGCACTGGTATCTGGATCTGCTGCCGCGGCCTGCACGAATGGCCGGATTCGAACTTGCAACGGATGTCGATATCGTCACGATAGCACCGGAAGAGGCAGCCGCCCGGATTCGCGATCTGTTCGACTGCGATGTCCCGTCTGCCGACCTGGTCGTCCCCGGCAACTGCCGCTGGTCCCCCTGATCGATGCATGCAGCCGCGTCTTCCGCCGTCCTGCCGGCAGCCGCTGCCCCCGAACACCGGTGTCTTCCCCGGGAATCCGTCCCGTTTCCGGACTGTTCGGGGCTGAACCGCTCCTCTGCGCTTCTCTGACAACATCTTTTCTCTGACAGCATCCGCAATGAACGGTCTCCGATTCCTCCTCACGCTGCTGACCGCGCTGACTCTGGCGGCAGGGCCGGCCCGTCTGTCAGGGAAGGCTCCCGATGAATTCGGCTGGCCCGGACGATTCGGGCCGACCGGAAACAGCGTGGTTCCCGAATCGGCCGCGTCGGGCATTCCACAGCACTGGGATGAACAGTCCGGCAAAAACGTCCTCTGGAAAATTCCGCTCCCTGAACACGGTCTGTCGACTCCCGTGATTCTCAACGGCCGCATCTGGCTGACATCGGCCACGGCCGACGGCCATCGGCAGTACATCGACTGCATCGATGCGGTCACGGGAAAACACCTCGCGCACCAGCTTCTGTTCGAAAACGAAGACCCGGAACCGCTGGGCAACACGATGAACACCTACGCGTCGCCGTCCTGCACGGTCACCGACGCTGCCGTGTATGCTCATTTCGGATCGTACGGAACCGCCCGCATCGACCCGAATACGCGGAAAGTCGTGTGGCAGCGCCGCGACATTCACTGCCGACACTACCGGGGCCCTGGATCCTCTCCCGTGCTCCACGACAATCTGCTCATCCTGACATTCGACGGAATCGATGTGCAGTTTCTGATGGCGCTGGATACGGACACGGGGCGCACCGTGTGGAGAACGGACCGCAGCACCGACTACGGCGACCTGGATGAAAACGGCCGGCCCATCCGCGACGGCGATCTGCGAAAGGCTTTCAGCACGCCCGGGCTGATCCGGTCGGGGAATCGTACGCTCGTCGTGTCCGTGGGGGCCCGAGCAGCCTTCGCCTACGACGCGGAGACCGGCGAAGAAGTCTGGACCGTGCGGCACGATGCCTACAACGCAGTCGCACCGCCGATTTTCTGTCACCATCCGGAACGCGATCTGGCGATTCTGCACACCGGAGCCACGCGCGGCAGTCTGCTGGCCGTCTCTCTGGACACTCAGGCCCGCGGCAACATCACCGATTCCCACATCGTGTGGACCCGGCAGCGCGGGAATGCGCGTCTGGCGGCCCCTGTCCTGTACGACGGCCGCGTCTTCATGGTGACCGGACAGGGCGTTGCTGTCTGTGTGGATGCGGTCACCGGAAAAGAACTCAACAAAATCCGCCTGGGTGGATCCTTCGTGGCGTCTCCTGTCGTCATCGGCCGAGTGATCTATGCGGCCGATGAAGACGGAACGGTCGTGCTGTTTCGAGCCGACCCGTCCATGGAAATCATTCGCCGCAATCGGCTGAGCGAAGGCATGCGTGCTTCACCGGCAGTCGCCGGAGGCCGCCTGTATCTCAGAACGCTGCGGCACCTGTACTGCCTTTCCGAACAGAGAACACCGTAATTCTTTGCGCACTGTCCCCCGGGACCATGTTCTCCAGAACCGTACGGCCGGAAACCTGGCCGTGTTCGCATCTTCACGATCGACATCCATCAGGAAACATTGATCCGATGATTCGACTGTCTCTGCTCTGCCTGCTGCCGATTCTGTTTCTGTCCGCACCGGCAGCAGCAGCCGCTCCTGAATTTCCGACCGGACAGTGGGTCCCGCTGTTCAACGGGAAGGATCTCACCGGATGGATTCCGAAAATCCGTGGATATCCGCTCGGCGAAAACTTCGGCAGCACCTTTCGAGTGGCCGACGGAATGATCCAGGTGCGATACGACGCCTACGACACGTTCCAGGACCGTTTCGGACACCTGTTCTATGAACGTCCGTTTTCGCACTACCGGCTGCGGGTCGAATACCGTTTCACGGGCGAACAGACTCCCGGCGGTCCGCGCTGGGCGATTCGCAACAGCGGCCTCATGCTGCACGGCCAGGATCCGGCGACGATGACTCGGGATCAGAAGTTCCCGGTTTCCATCGAAGTGCAGCTTCTGGGAGGCGACGGAACGCACGAACGCACCACATGCAACCTGTGTACTCCCGGCACCAACGTGGTTCTCAACGGGCGCCTGTTCCGCCCGCACTGCACCCGTTCCTCTTCAAAGACCTATCACCTGGACCGCTGGGTCACGGCGGAAGTCGAAGTGCGTGGAAGCCGCCGCATTCGGCATCTGATCGATGGACAGGTCGTTCTCGAATACACCGATCCGCAGCTCGACCCCCGCGATCCCGATGCCCGCCGCCTGATTTCCGACGACCATCTGCTGCTGGAATCCGGCACGATTTCGCTGCAGTCCGAAAGCCATCCCTGTGATTTTCGACGCGTCGAACTCATGGTTCTCGATCCCGACTGACGGCCCGTTTTTCCTGCAGATCCGGCGGGAAATCGCCTGGACGGCCGGCTACGATGAGCGGCCCTCGTCTGTCACCTGGTTTTTCGGATTTCTTCTGATGATTCGTCCCGTCATTGCCTTCGTGTCTGTCTGTGCGGCTGCCGCTGTCTGCTGTTTCCGGCCGGCAATCGCAGGTGAGATCGTGCATGAACGTGTTTTCGGACCGGAACTTCCCAACCGATACAAGCACCCGGCGGCCTTCGATGAACTGGACAACGGCGATCTGTACCTGGTCTATTACGCAGGTTCCGGAGAATACGGCGAAGACACGGCCGTGTATGGTGCCCGGCTTCCGGCCGGATCCGATACCTGGACCAAACCGGTGGTGATCGCCGACACCCCCGGCCGCTCCGAAGGGAATGCCGTCGTCTGGCAGGCGCCGAACGGGGAGGTCTGGCTGTTTTATCTGACGCGATACGGAGACACCTGGTCCACGTCACGCATCAAGTACAAAATCTCTGCCGATGGAGCCCGCACGTGGTCCGATCCGGTCCTGCTGACATTCGAAGAGGGCACCATGGTCCGCAGCCGCCCCATTGTTCTTCGCAACGGCAACTGGCTTCTGCCGATTTATCATGAAACCGGACACGATCGGGAAGAAGTCGGTTCCGACACCTGTTCGCTGTTTCTGATTCGCGATCGGCAGACCGGCCAGTGGACGGAAAGTAACCGAGTGTACTCCCGGCTGGGCAATCTCCAGCCGGCTCCCGTCCAGATCACGGACGACTACCTGGTGGCCTATTGCCGCCGTGGAGGCGGTTACGGGCCGCGTCCCGACGGATTCATCGTCCGCACGGAATCGCGGGACGGCGGACGGACGTGGAGTCCCGGTGCGGACACGGCTTTTCCCAATCCCAATGCCGCCGTCGACATGATCCGCCTGCAGAACGGGCATCTGGTCCTGGTGTACAACGACAACGATCAGGGCGAACGCATGCCGCTGACCGTGGCGATTTCCACAGACGGCGAAAAAACGTGGCCGCACCGCCGCGATGTCGTCAATCGCCCGGGAGACACGGCCGCCTACCCGAACCTGCTGCAGACCAGCGACGGAAAAATCCATATCGTGTACACGTCCGGCGAACGCACGATCATCAATCATCTCATCTTCGACGAAGACGCCATTCTGGGACACACGAAACCCTGACAGGCCGCCCGGTCGCCGCCGAACAGACGTCCGTCGCCGATGCAAAGTCCGCGTCACCACGTGCGATGTCCTTTAACGGCGCTATGCACACGGTGAACTGCAGAATGTTTTCCTGTGTCGTTCCCCTCCACGGCATTCGGCGATGCCCCATCTGTGGTGACGTGCTGTCACAGCCACGTGTTCGACAGAAGAGCCCTGGCACGGCGCGAGCCGTCCGGTCGTTCGGTGCGCGATCATCGTCATCCGCCACCGGAGGGCTGCCGTTCCGCTCCGATTTCGGTTCGTACCCGGGAAGGCCGCGACGGCGACTTCGGTACGGCTTTCTGCGAGTGGCCGGCCGGCACAGAATTCCAGGCGTGCATGGACCGGAACGGCGCGTGCGGGCATCTGATCGAAGGGCGTAGACTGCCGGCGTCGTCCAGTGCGCGCTTCAGCGACCGCATCGCGTCGACCGGCCCGCGGCAGCAGCCTGGCCGCGCGAGCCTATCGCTCGTACCGCACGGCCAGGCTGTCGCGGACCTGGCCGATGGTGCGGCGGACGCTCTTTGTCTCCACTTCTGTCCGGCTGAGGTGCCCCCATTTTCTGTACCAGGCGTTATGAGAGTGCGGGGTGGGTAAGGGATTCCGCAGTGTGCTCCCGCACGGAGGGCGTTGCCCGAACGGAGCCGGCACACTGCAACGCAAATTCCGATGGTGTCCGGTAGCCCAGGCTGCTGTGCGGACGCTCCTCGTTGTGCTCCTGAAGACGACGCTTCGCAAACC
>WFTL01000033.1 GCA_015485495.1 Planctomycetaceae bacterium | reverse complement strand
TGTACTTCAGTTTCGTCACACTGACGACGCTGGGTTACGGGGATCTCACACCCGTTTCCGACACGGCCCGCATGATCACGGCGACGGAGGCCGTCATGGGGCAGTTGTATCTGGTCGTGCTGGTGGCCCGTCTGGTGGGACTGCACGTTGCTGCCGGACTGCCGCCGCCGGTTTCACCGGACGACTGACGAATTCTGCCGTTCGATCCACTCTGCTCACTGCCGGGCCGCAATCGCGGAGTTCGGATGTCTGCGGACGCGGTATACGAACGCGTCATACGAATGCTGCCCAAAGATCGTTCGCAGGCGCCGCGTGAGCGGCTTTTCACTGCGATGCAGCGTGTGGCCGTCCTGCTCGCAGGTCGTGCCGAGATCCCCGCTGCCCTGATCAGCGAGAAACTGATCCGTCAGCCGGCATCCGACTACCAGCAGCCGATCCGGCAGCCCGCGTTCGAACTCCCGCATGCTCACGCCCCCAGCCACCGCGTGCTGCACAAAACCGGCCAGTTCTTCCGCCACTGCGACAGCATCCAGGTTGCCCGTGTCCGACGTTTCTGTCATACTCATCACCGCGCCCTCCGTGGCCCGGATGAAAAGATTTGTTCAGTCCGTCATGCCACGACGGGCGTTTCTCCACATCCCCAGTCAACGTGCGGAACTCCGGTCACACCCGCCGCGTGTTGCAGTGTGAGATATCATCATGAAAAATGAGAGTGGCTTTCCGGCAGTGTGGCGTCGCTGCAGAGGTCGATTGTGGCGTTCCGGGCTTCGTTCCGCCCGCTGGTTGTCTGCTGCAGTTCAGGTCGGGCTCTCAGCCGCGGTCGCTGCTGGTTCTGCTGTGATCTTCCTGGCGGCGGCCGCCGGGGCCGTCGTGGATGCAGACGCTGATTCACTCGAGCGCCGCGCGTTCGAAGTCCGGCGTGCTGTCGAGTCTTATGATGTCAGCGTGACGTTCAGGCATCCCGTGAACCCCCATGGTATTCGCTGGGTGTCGGCTCGCTACTACTTTGATGGAACCCGCATCCGGTGTGATCATACAGAGTGTTATAGTCCGGCCGATCGATTTGATGGACTGTCTGATGAAACGTATCGCACGGTGAATATATATAAACCGGAGGAGCACATATGTTTCAGTTTTCAGGAACTTCCTGAACCCCTGCGGCGGGCTGTTGAGGTGGACAGAATGTCCGAGCGTGTCCGTCAAAAGTACGACGAAGCACTTGTGCAGCATGACATTCGCGCATTGGGTTTCCACCCGTCCGGCTTGTTTCCCAACATGCGGATTGATGATATGCTGCGAAGCATGGCGTATCCGGAGCGGGAGGTGGCTGAGGAGTATGTAAACGGGCGGAAATGCACGAGGATCAGTCTTTCTCTCACGTCAGGCGTTCGGTGCTGCGTGTGGATGGCGCCGGATGCTGGCTGTTCGATTGTCCGCTGTACGAGCGAGTCTGCGGGAGCCGGCGGAGTTGATGTGTCCAGCGAGGTCGATCTTGAAGTGAAGGAATGGCGCATGTCGGGGTTGTGGTTTCCCGTCAGTTACGACCATGTGCTGAGAATTGATGGCGAAGTGTACCAGCGTGATTGCGCGTCGCTGCGGATTAACTCGCTGAATGAACCACTGCCGGCGGACACGTTCGAACTGGCCGGGATCGGTATCCCTCCGGGGCGATCAGTGGTTACCGTTCCCTCCGATGACGGGAAGGCGATCTGGGATGGGAAGGCTGTTGTCTACGTGGGCGAGCGACGGAGAGCAGTTGAGCGGCCAGGGGCAATAGATGGTTCTCCGTGATATTATGAGCGCGGGCATGGGCTGTGGTTATCCGATGAGCCTGAAACGTGATCGGTGGAGGGCTTTGATCCTGAGCCTGAAGTACTCCTGATCGCGAAACCCCCAGGCCTGACGCCTGAGCGTCCTGATCGTGTTGTTCGTCCCTTCCAGGGGGCCGGTCGAGATGGGGGAGTCGTACCAGGCCAGGATGCCGGTGCGATGACGCGCCAGCGTCCTGCCGAACCTCTGAAGCACTCGAATCCCGCTCGCGTCCGCCTGCCGAATCCAGTCGTCGAGAAACCGGCCGGCCGCTGC
>WFTL01000032.1 GCA_015485495.1 Planctomycetaceae bacterium | reverse complement strand
CGCATCGGAAGCCGTCCCCTGGTTCAAAACCGGCGGACTGGCGGATGTCGTGACATCGCTCGCAGCCGCTCTGGATGCCGGCGGGCACGACGTCACAATCATTGTGCCCGATTATGTCCGCGTGCGTTCCGATGCGGGAAGCCGGGTACCGAACGTGAGTGAAACGGGAGTGCGGTTTCGCATTCGCATCGACACACGTTCGGTGGAGGGAACGGTGCGCTGGGCGGTCCTGCCGAACACGGAAGTGAAAGTCCTGTTCATTGTTCAGGATGACTACTTCGACCGTTCCCACCTGTACATGGAAAACGGAGAAGGGTATTCGGACAACTGTGAGCGGTACTGTTTTTTCAGCCGCGCGGTCCTGGAAATCTGCCGCCAGATGGTGCTGCGTCCGGACATCGTTCACTGCAACGACTGGCAACATCCCTCATCCCGGCTCTGCTGCACGCCCGGTATGCCAGTCAGCCCGGATTCGAAAACGCGGCCTCCGTGGTCACGATCCACAACATGGCTTTTCAGGGCAGTTTCCGGCACCGTGACGGCGTGACCGTTCACGCAGTTCCCGGAATGTTCCCCGGCCATACCGGCAGAACAGACGACCGCGAGCCACACGAGGAAGGGGGCCTTCACGTCGGTGCCGTGTAAACAATGGCCAGAACGCTGCCGACTCCTCTGATGGATCGCCTCCCGGCATCCGCGTCCTGCCGGGACACGGAAACGAATCCGGCAACGGACTGAAAAACTGGTCATTGACGAGATCCCCCTTCACGATCCTTCCGGTTTCCGCTGCAGGAAGGACAGGCGAGCGTTCACCCTGCCAGCAGATTCCCTGACGGTCCGGTTGTCCGGTGGCAAACAGGTCGTCAGGGGTTGCTTCAGATGTTTTCTCTGATCGATACGCATGCTTTCCGGGACAGGTTTTCTGGTACAACGGTAAACGCTGCGCCTGGGATTTCCAGAGAAAGCCGATGTCACGATGTCATGACGGGGCGTGCTCCCCGGACGAATGCCTGACTGCAGGTGCGCACCGACCCCCATGCCGCGCTCACCGTCCATCGTCCCGGCTGTGTGGAATCTCGATCGGTCCTGTCCCGAACCTGGTGCATGATCCGAACATGCAATCGAATTCCCTGGAAGTAAGGTCGACTGCGCAGCAGCGCTCACCCAGAGAATCGCGATCTCAGGAAGCGGGGAACCGCTTCTTCAGGGCGACGGCGCTGCCGGCGAGAAACACGCTGTTCCGTGGATCTTGACCAGCAGAAACCAGGCAGGAACCCGGCTCACACTTTTCAGGCGGCCAGCAACAGGCTAAAGGGGCACGTTCATCCTGATGAACATTCTTTCTGATCGCGTTTTGATTCAGTTTCCCGTCAGGGACATCGACCGTGTCACAGTTTTCTCCCGAATCGCGTGACGAACAGCCGGGACTCTCTGGCGTTGTCGGGTGCATTCCTATCGTTCTGGGGTGTTTCTTTTTCGTGATGGGCAGTGCCATGCTGGTTTTCGGCATTCGCACGCTGATTCTGGCCGAAGCGTCCCGCAGCTGGCCCACCGTGAGGGGAAAGATCTCGGTGTCCGAGATGGGAGTTCATTCCGACGAGAAAAACACGACGTACAGTGCCGATGTCGTCTACGACTACACGGTCCATGGCACTCAGTATACCGGCAGCCGAGTGGCGTTCGGTTTGATCAGCACCAGCAGCACATCCCGCGCCCGGCGGATTCTGAACCGCTATCCCAGGGGCAAAGAGGTTGTGGTCTACTATGATTCCTCTGATCCGGAAGAATCGGTCCTGGAACCCGGCATTCACGGAGCTACATGGTTTCTGCCCGGCATCGGTCTGCTGTTCACTGTTGTGGGGGCGGCCGTTTTTCTGTTTCGGAAACAGTTCGTCTCCCGCAGAAACATCCTCCATGTCGCCAGGGGAATGCCGCGCATCGCCTCCGTCGAAGTGACGGACGATTCCTTCTTCGTGTCGCTGAACAACGGTCAGGCCATCCATGTTCCGTTTTCCCTGTGTCCACGTCTGGAATCGGCCCATCCGAATGAACGGGAATACTGGGAACTGCGGAACTTCGGCTCGAAAATCTCCTGGCCGAAACTCGACTTCGAAATCACGCTTGTCGAACTGCTGCGGGGCGATTTTTCCACGGACTGATTGTCTCGGCTGCGGCCGGCGGCGGAACGGAGGAACGGGAAAGACGGGCAGAACAGGAAGAACGCGCCGGTCGAACTGAAACGGACGCCGGCCGGTTGTTCTGTTTTGTCATCCCGGTGAGGCAGGATTCGTTCGGAACGGCTATCGTGGGTGCACCGAATCCCTGACACGGGATCCGGAAAAAGCGGGCTTGTTCGCGCTCCGCACAGCCCCATGGTCCCCACGTCTGTTATCGGAAAGATGCCGGAGTGATCCTTCCTTCCGGT
>WFTL01000031.1 GCA_015485495.1 Planctomycetaceae bacterium | reverse complement strand
CGCATCGGAAGCCGTCCCCTGGTTCAAAACCGGCGGACTGGCGGATGTCGTGACATCGCTCGCAGCCGCTCTGGATGCCGGCGGGCACGACGTCACAATCATTGTGCCCGATTATGTCCGCGTGCGTTCCGATGCGGGAAGCCG
This sequence comes from Planctomycetaceae bacterium, assembly GCA_015485495.1. Lineage (GTDB taxonomy): Bacteria > Planctomycetota > Planctomycetia > Planctomycetales > Planctomycetaceae > S139-18. The sequence continues at coordinate 8,634 of WFTL01000031.1, read as the reverse complement.
GGTACCGGACGTGAGTGAAACGGGAGTGCGGTTTCGCATTCGCATCGACACGCGTTCGGTGGACGGAACGGTGCGCTGGGCGGTCCTGCCGAACACGGAAGTGAAAGTCCTGTTCATTGTTCAGGATGACTACTTCGACCGTCCCCACCTGTACATGGAAAACGGAGAAGGGTATCCGGACAACTGTGAGCGGTACTGTTTTTTCAGCCGCGCGGTCCTGGAAGTCTGCCGCCAGATGGTGCTGCGTCCGGACATCGTCCACTGCAACGACTGGCAGACATCCCTCATCCCGGCTCTGCTGCACGCCCGATACGCCTGCCGGCCCGGATTCGAAAACGCGGCCTCCGTGGTCACCATCCACAACATGGCTTTTCAGGGCAGTTTCTGGCACCACGACATGGTGCTGACCGGAATGGACTGGTCGTATTTTTCCATGCATCACATGGAACATCATGGGCAGCTCAATCTGCTGAAAACCGGCATCGCCTTCGCCGACCAGGTGACCACTGTCAGCCCGACGTATGCCGAAGAAATCTGCACCCCGGAAGGCGGGTGCGGCCTGGACGGGCTTCTGCGGCATCGCCGCAGCGATCTGACCGGTATTCTCAACGGCATCGACACGACCGTGTGGAATCCCGAAACGGACCCGCACCTGGCCGCTCATTACAGCGTCCGCGCCATTCAGCCTGGAAAATCTCTCTGCAAACGGGCGCTGCAGCAGCGTGTGGGGCTTCCGGAACGGGCCGATGTGCCGCTGCTGAGCATGGTGTCGCGGATATCGAATCAGAAAGGATTCGACCTGCTTCTTGCGGAATCCGACCGGCTGCTGCATCACGATGTGCAGCTGGTTGTTCTGGGTACGGGAGATCCGGCCTGGGAACAGGCGTTGCGCGATATGGCCGGGCGCCATCCGGACCGGGTGTCCGTGATCATCGGATTCGACGACAGTCTGGCCCACCAGATCGAAGCGGGCAGCGATCTGTTCCTCATGCCCAGCCGCTTCGAACCGTGCGGACTGAACCAGATGTACAGTCTGCGATACGGGACGCCTCCGATCGTGCGTCGCGTGGGCGGCCTGGCCGATTCCGTGGTGGACACGAACGACTGTTCGCTGCGTGACCGAACGGCGACCGGTTTCGTCTTTCCTGACTACGACAGCCGTCAGTTTGCGGAAACGGTGGAACGGGCCATCACCGCCTGGCACGATGCCTCCGTCCGCCAGCAGCTCATGTCCACCGGAATGGCGATCGACTGGTCGTGGAGTCGCAGTGCCCGCCGGTATGTCGACGTGTACCGGACGGCGCTGGAACGGCGTCACTGCCGGGCGCGGGACCACCGCCAGTAAGGGCCCGGGGGAACGATCGAGCCTGTGTCCGGAGTCTGCATCCGGCATTCTGGGATGCAGATCGTGCCGATGCCGGACGGAAGATCTTTCCGCCCCGGCGGAAAACTTTTCCGCTGCCCGGACCGGCAGAACAGAGACGGTGGGGAAACTCATACCCCGCCGCTCGCGGAATGCCGGCGGGCGGCCATCAGAACCGTTCTGACCCGTCAGAACACAGGCAAAACAGTCTGCCGAGTCGGCACGATCGGCACCATCGCGTCAGCCGGCCCCCTGGGGAAAACCACGTAGTCCCGGCAATGCCGGCGTGTTGACGAACACATTCTGCCCCCACATTTCCGAAACAGATCATGCAGACCTGTCAGGACGAACAGCAATGATATCAGGACTTTACAGTGCAGCGACGGCCCTGGATGCGGCCGAAGCCCGGCATCGCGTGGCGTCAGAGAATCTGGCCCATGTGCATCAGCCGGGACATCGCCGCCGCATTCTGGAGCAGACGACGTTCGCAGAAACGCTGCGCCGTCTGAACCGGACTCCGGAATCCTCATCGACACTGGGAACCCGTGCTGCGGAATCCAGCACGTACGTGGACTTCACATCCGGAATTCTGGAACAGTCGGGGCGTTCGCTGGACCTGGCCATTCAGGGGGACGGGTTCTTCGCGGTCGACGGACCGGAAGGTCCGCTGTACACCCGGAACGGCCGTTTCTTCGTGTCTTCCGAAGGCGTTCTGACCACCATCGATGGTCTTCCCGTGCGCGGAACCGGCGGTCCGCTGACGATCCCGCAGGGAACGACGGTCTCTTCGATTACGGTCGACCGCGACGGCCGGCTGGTGGCCGGCGAAGCGGAAATCGGGCAACTGGAACTGGTCCGATTCGAATCGCCCGAAAATCTCCAGGCGGCCGGTGCGTCGCTGTTTTCGGATCCCGGCACCGCGACTGCTCAGCCGGCCGACGTGCAGGTTCTTCAGGGATTCATTGAAGGGTCCAACGTGACTCCGATCAACGAACTCATTTCCATCATGATCAGTTCCCGGCAGTATGAAGCCGGCACCCGGGTCCTGAAAGCCATCGATCGATCCATCGAACAGCGGATTGGACTGAACCGTTAGTTTGTCCGTGTTCAGCGGCCGTACATCCGGCTGCTGAAGCAGGTCTGTCTGTTTTCATCCCTGTTTCAACGAACCATTCCGGCATTCAGACAAGGAACCGTACCGTTATGCTTCGGGCTCTTTACACCAGTGCCACCGGCATGAAGGCGCAGGAACTTCTGATCGACAACACGGCGAACAACCTGGCCAACGTGAACACCACGGCCTTCCGCCGCAGTCGGATGGATTTCGCCGATCTGGTGTACAACAACATTCAGGCTCCCGGGACAGCCAACACGGTGAGCACGAGTTCTCCGACGGGCCTGCAGATCGGCAACGGCGTGCGTGTGGTGGCGACCACCAAAAACTTCACTCAGGGCAATCTGGAACAGACCGGCAATCCGCTCGACGTGGGTATCGAAGGCGAGGGTTTTTTTCAGGTCCAGCTTCCCAGCGGGGAATTCCGTTACACCAGAGCCGGTGCATTTCGGGTCGATCAGCAGACCGGTCAGCTGGTCAATCCCGACGGATACATCCTGACGGGCGGGGTCACGATCACTCAGGGAATCGACATCACCCGGATCACGGTGGGAGCTGACGGAACCGTTCAGGGGTCGACATCGAACAGCAGCAATCCGCCGCAGGTCCTGGGAACGATTCCTCTGTTCACATTTCTGAACCCGGCGGGACTTTCCAGTGAAGGATCCAATCTGTACGCGGAAACGCTGGCATCCGGGACGGCCACTCAGGGAACGGCCGGCACCGCCGGCTTCGGCACGCTGCGGGGCGGCTTTCTGGAAAACTCCAACGTGGAAGTCGTGACGGAACTCATCAACCTCATTTCCGCCCAGCGCGCCTACGAAATCAATTCGCGGGCCATTCAGGCGGGCGATCAGATGCTGTCGACATCCGTGGACATCGTGAGGTAGTTCGAATGAAAGCGTCTGCATTCGTCTTTCTCACCGGACTGTTCTGCTGCTCATCAGTGGGCCAGGCTGCGGTGGAAATCCACCTGCGGGACACGGCAGAAGTGTCGGAATCGCGCATTCAGCTCAGCGACGTGGCCGATATCCGCGCCGATTCCGATGCGACCGCTCAGAAACTGTCGGAACTGGATGTGGCGGTGCTGGATGAAGACAGCGAATCTCTGCTGCTGACGGCGCGGAGGATTTCCATTCGCCTGCGGCTGGCCGGATTCACCCCGGACGCGTTCGTGCTGACCGGGTCTCCCGATGTGCTCGTTCAGCGTCTGGCCCGCCGGCCGATCACGGACAGCCGCATCGAACAGGCGGCCATTCCCACGATGGTCTCAGCACTTGGCGTCGATGCCGACCATCTCAGCGTCCAGCTGAGCACGCCGCTCGTAGCGACACTGCCGCGTGTCCTGCGGAGTGATCCGGACATTCGGGTGGAAGTTCTGCCGCCTCTGACGCCCCGGATCGGGACGGTATCGCTGACAGTGCGTCTGTGGCGGGGTTCACAGCTCGTGCATACCCGATCCGGCCGCTTCGAGGTTCTGCAGAAGCAGCATGTGGCCATTGCACGAACGTCGCTGCCGCGGGGGCATGTGATTCAGCCCGGGGACGTCCGTTTTCTGGAGCGGTTCCTGGCGGCCCCGGCCGATCAGCTTGATGAAAGCCAGGTGATCGGCCGCCAGACCCGGTCCATGATCCCCGCCGGTTCCATGATTTCGCAGCGCGATCTGCAGCAGCCGACTCCTGCGCGGGCTCAGGCTGTCATCAAAGCGCGGGATAACGTTCGGGTGACCGCGGTGAGCGGTCGGCTGCAGGTCCGTCTCACGTCGGCTCAGGCACTGGAATCAGGGCGGATCGGCGACATTATTCGGGTGCGCAATCTGAGATCGAAGAACATCGTCACCGGCCGCGTGGTTGGTCCGGGAGAAGTCGAAATCCGGCTGTGAATCCGGTCATCCGCAGCACAAGGAGGGGAGGCACACAGATGCATCGCATTTTCAACAGGCCGGTTCTGCCGGTCGCGGCAGCCGTGATCTGTACGGTTGCCATGGTCCATCATCTGCAGGCCGATTCTCTGTGGCAGCGGCACAATCCGCGCCGTGCGTTTCTGTTCGAAGATTCGCGGGCACGTCGTCCCGGCGATCTGCTGACCATCATCATCACTCAGTCGACTGCCGTGAACAACAAGGAACAGCGGGCCCTGGACAAATCGTCCGAGTCCGGAGCAAAGTTCGATCTGGCGACATCGACCGGCGGCGACCTGGGAACCAGCAGTGCGACCGGATCGTTCGATGCGTCCAGTGAAACGGGACGTAAGTTCGCCGGACAGGCAACGTATTCCGACAACCGGGTCTTTCAGGACCGGATGACAGTCCGTGTGATCGCCCTGGACGAAGCCGGAAACATGGTGATCGAAGGCCACCGCAATGTTCAGATTTCCGGTGAGAACCGCGTCCTGACCATCCGTGGTGTGGTCCGCCAGGTGGACCTGGGGCCCGACAACACGGTGAACTCTCAGTACGTCTCCGATATGGAGGTTCTCTACGAAGGAGAAGGGACGGAAAAACGTTTTACGCGCCAGGGCTGGCTGGGCCGGGCGATGAACAAAATCTGGCCGTTCTGAAGCTTCCGTTTCTGATGGTCGACTCAGCAGACACTGCCCATTCTTCCCATTTTCCTGCAGAACCCGTTCCGCAACGCATCATGCCAGACCGTCGGACCATTTTCCTGCTGCTTTTCACCGCCGTGACGGCGGCCTGCCTGTCCGTGCCCGCACACGGACAGCCGCAGGTCCGCATCGGAGATGTGACACAGGTGGCCGGCGAGCATCCGAACCAGCTTGTCGGTTACGGCCTGGTGACGGGGCTGGCCGGTACAGGAGGCAGCGGCACGATCACGAAACGTCTGGTGATTACGCTGATTCAGCGTCTGGGTCTGCGGGCCGATCCGCGTCTGCGGCAGTTCATCCGTCAGGCTCAGGAAAAAACCGACAACGTGTCGGCTGTGATGGTCACGGCCACTCTGCCGCCCCATGCGAAACGAGGTCAGACGATCGATGTGCTCGTGTCCACGCTGGACGATGCAGAAAGTCTGGCCGGAGGCGTGCTGATTTCCACGCCGCTGACGGGCGTGGACGGGGAAGTCTACGCCCTGGCTTCCGGTCCGATTTCCATCAACGGCGGGGAGTTCGGTGGCACCGCATCGACGGTCACCATCAACCATCCCACCACGGGACGGATTTCGGGAGGCGCCGTCATTGAGAACGAAGTCCCCTCGACCATCTTCCACGAGGGGCGTTTCAGCCTGCATCTGCGGGACCCGTCGTTCGAAAATGCCCGTCGCATTGCCGAAGCCATCAATCTGACGGCTCCCGGTGCTGCTTCCGTCCTCGATCCGGCCACCGTGTCGGTCATCGTTCCGTATGAACGGTTCAGCAGTCCGCACGAGTTTGTGGCCATGTGCCAGGAACAGCTTTTCGTACCGGACGGACCGGCCCGCGTCGTCATCAATGAACGCACCGGAACCGTCATTGTCGGTGCAAACGTTAAAGTTTCCAACGTGGCCATCGCCCACGGAAACCTGATCGTCACCACGGTGGAAAACCCGCAGGTGGTCCAGCCGGCTCCGTTTTCTGAAGGGACGACGGAAATCGTGCCGAGGACAGAAGTGCAGGCCGGCCGGGAACAGGGATTTCTGAACGTGGTGAACGAACCGACCACGGTCGGAGATCTGGCGGCTTCCCTGAATGCTCTGGGAGTCACACCGAGGGATCTGAGTGTCATTTTTCAGATGCTGAAGGAAAACGGCGCTCTGCACGCCGCTCTGGAACTGAAGTAGGCCCGATCATGGATGCTCTCACCTCCGTCACCCCCATTCTGCCAGGATCGCTCACGGGCGATCTGGAATCATTTCGCGACATTCAGGAACGAGACACCTGGCAGAAGCTGGAGGGGGTGTTCCTGTCGCTGTTGCTGAAGGAAATGCGGTCCGCCGGCCTGGAAGACGGTCTGTTTCCCGGCGATGCCTCCGACACCTTCGGCAGCATGTTCGATTCGTTTCTGGGAGATGAACTGGCCGAGGCCGGAGGCATCGGCCTGCAGCGACTGTTTCAGTCCATCCCTGTCTCTTCTGATTCGTCTGAATCGGGCGCTGTAACCGATGCGCGCGATCAGGCTGTGGAGGCCTACCGTCATGCAGAACAGTACTGACAGCCCCGCCCGTCCCCGGGGCGGCGACACCGGTGTATGTCCCGTCGGGGACATCGATCAGGAGGTTCAGCGTCTGTTGAAGCATCTGGACAGCCAGGAAGCCGCCATGCTGGCCATTCGGTCGCTGCTGAGCGACATGGCGTCAGAAAGCCTGTCGGTCACGGACCGGCGCCGCCTCCGAACCCGCCTCGACGCCGCTCAGGATCTGACGCGTCGGCTGAATCTGGAACGTGAGCAGATTCTGGAAGACATCGCATGCCGGGTTCCAGGGATCCCGCGTCCGCTGCGGATCAGCCAGCTCGTTCCGCGTGTTTCGGAACCTCTGCGCCCGGCTCTGGCGGCCGCTCGCCGTCGTCTCAGGCAGCTTGCGGCCCGGCTGTCGCGTCAGTCGGCCATGGTCCGCATCATTCAGGGGGAGGAGCGGCGAATCAACGCGGTGGCCTATCAGATGGCCACCGGCATGGTGGGCTCCGAACGCTACGACGCAACCGGCCTGAAGACGGTTCAGCCGGCTCCCGTTCACGTGGATGTGAGATCCTGACATGCAGGCTCTGGACATCGGACTGTCCGCTCTGCGGACTCAGCAGCAGCGTCTGACGACCATTGGCAACAACATTGCCAATGCATCGACGCCCGGCTATTCCCGCCAGCGGGTGGAACTGGTCAATCGTCCCGGAGTTCTGGCCGACGGATGGCTGGTGGGATCGGGCGTCGATGTCGGAACGATTCGCCGGCTGCGGAATGATGCCACGGAAGATGCTCTGCTGCGCAATGAGTCTCTGCTGGCTCTTGTGGAATCCGATCTGTCCACGGCCGAAGACATCGAACGCCTGCTGACTCCGGGATCCGCATCGGTCCATTCGCGGCTGTCCGATTTCTTCAATCGGCTGGAGGAACTGGCGAACAACCCGGAAGAGCCGGTGGTGCGCGGTGAGTTTCTCAATGCGGCCGAATCCCTGGTGACAGAATTTCGTCAGCTCGACACGGAACTGGTCCGCCTGCAGGATGCGGCGAAGGATGAAACGAAGATCATCGAAAAGCAGGTCAATCAGCTCATCGATGACATCGCCGGCCTCAACGAACGGATCTACCACGAACAGGCCGTGGGGCGTCAGCCGAACGATCTGCTGGACCGCCGCGATCGTCTCGTCACGGAACTGTCGCAGCTGGTCGATGTGAGTGTGGAAACGCTGGAAAACGGACGGGACGTGGTCGCCATCGCCGGCGGGGCGATCACCATCACCGGCAACTCGTACGGGAAGCATATTGAAATCCGGGAAGACAGTGACGGGAAGCTGTTTGTCGCGAGGGAATCGGACACAACCCCCATTCCTCTTTCCAGCGGTCGGCTCCGGGGACTGCTGGAAACGGCGAACACGACCATTCCGTCTGTCCGCACCACGCTTGCGGAATTCACCGGAGACCTCATTCAGGCGGCTGACCAGCAGTATGCCAAAGGAATCCCGTCGGACGGACCATTTGCCGTCCTGCGGGGAACGCGGTCTGTCGACAGTTCCTCAGCTCCTCTGGCTGCCGCCGGTACGGCGTTTGCGGTGACGGCCGGGGAACTCACGATCACCGTCACGGATCCGGCCACGGGGATCCGCACTTCCCAGCGCATCACGATCGATCCGGCCGTGGACTCTCTGGAGGACGTGGCCGCTCGTCTGGATGCCCTGAATGGCGTCACTGCGTCGGTGGAACCGCAGACCCGAACGCTTGTGGTGGCCGGTGAAAGCGGAAAACTCATCGATTTCACCGGGCGTCCGGACAACACACCCGATCTGTCCGGCGTGTCGGGAACGGCACGGCCGGAATTTTCCGGGCTGTGGACCGGAGCGGACAATGACGAACTGACGGTTACGGTATCAGGCGCAGGAGACATCGGATCGACGGCCGGCCTGCAGGCCGTGGTGAACAATGCGGCCGGCGAGATTGTGGCTGTTCTGGACATCGGAGCCGGCTACGAAGCCGGCACGCCGCTGGCGGTCACCGACGGGATTTCGCTTTCCT
>WFTL01000030.1 GCA_015485495.1 Planctomycetaceae bacterium | reverse complement strand
TCATCCTGGATGACGACTGACGATCCGGATCTGCCGGGCCCGGCGGCTCGGCGGGGAATTACCGCGAGAACAGGCCGAACAGCCCCTTCTTCTTTTCGGCCGGCGTTTCTTCGGAAGCCGATTCGTCGTTCGCCGACAGCCTCATCACCAGATCGCGGATGCTCCGCGTGAGCCGTGCTTTGGGTGAATGCTGACTCAGCGGCCGCCCGTTGTTTCTGGCGCCGGCCATCGTGGCGTAATCGTTGGGAAGCTGCCAGAAGACCTCACAGCCGATCGTGTCCAGAGCCCGATCGATGCTGATGTCGCTGTCTTCCAGCCCCATGCGGTTGACAACGATGCGCACCCGGCCGCCCAGATCGCTGTGTTCATTCAGGTGCTGCATGATGCGCACCACATTCCGCAGGCAGGACAGGTCGAGCTGAGTGATCAGAAGGATTTCATCGCTGGCTTCCATCGCCGCCAGATCCAGCGGCCCCCAGGCCTTGCTGACATCGATGATCAGGTGAGAAAACGTGGCCCGCAGCAGAGACAGAATACGCCGCAGATCTTCCGGGCGAATCAGATCCTGCCCTTCGATTTCCACCGGACGCGGCAGCAGATACACACCGCAGTCGTGCCTCGTCAAAGACCGCTTGAGCAGACTGTAGTCCAGCCTGCCGATGTTTTCTGCCACATCGTGCAGCGTGTATTCAGGGATGATGTCCAGCCAGACATCCACATCGCCCAGGGTCAGGTCCAGATCGATCACCACCGGCGTGACCGAAGGAGTCTGCGCCAGGGCGGCTGCGGCATTGACGGCAATGGCCGTGCATCCCACGCCGCCTCCCACACCGGCAACAGAAATCACTCGTCCCGATTCACTGGTCCCGCCGGTTCCTGTTCCCCGCAGCGTGCGAATGCGGTCCAGAGCGGCCACGAAGTCGTCCAGCTTCAGGGGCTGGTTGAGAAACTCACAGGCTCCGGCGCGCATCACCTGAAGAATGAGGCTGCCTTCGGTGGAACTGCTGACCACCAGAACCGCGCACTGCGGCACATCGGACGTGATTTCGGCAATCATCTTCACAGCCGCGGCAGAATCGGCATCGACATTCACCAGAGCGATGTCCGGCTGCGTCTGCCGGACGACATCCGGAAAGAATTCGTACCGGGAACATTCCGCTTCCAGCCACACGGTGTCGATGCCCAGCAGCAGCGATTTCAGTTCGTTGCGGGAAGCTTCTCCCGGATCAACGGTCGCAATTCGCAGAACACTCTTCATGAAAACACCAGGTGGTTTCCGTTTCTGCCAGGAACCTTCCGGAACGATTCGGATGACGGCAGACGGCGGATTGTTTCCGAAATCATCCTCGTGGCTGCAGTTCTGTCGCTCATCGAATCGTTTCCGGCAGCAGCCTGCCCGCGTCTCCCGTTGAGGGACGAATCAGTCCGGGCAGACGGGCATCCGTCTGTTCTTCCGCGGCATCCGTGTCTTCATCCGGCGGACTGTCCCCCGGACCGGAATCAAAGGCAGCCGGCTGTGCCGGTGTCCCCGTCATCCCTGGTGTCGCCGGAGACCGGGCCGGACCGGCCAGCCCCGTGCGGTCCCCGTCCGCAGACGGCCGGGGCACCAGATGCGTGCAGTCTCCCTGATGGCAGCCCTGGCGGCATCCGCCTGGATGACGCGGACAGGCGCCCTGTTCCAGGCACGTCGTGCACATGCTGCATTCGTCTCCGAATCGCGGCACTTCGATCTGATTGTGGAAGAACAGTTCGTGGTTGGTCGGCGTGTCGGTGAAACGGCCCGGGCCGCCCGGAGGAATCTGTTCGGGACTCATGGGCGCTGCGTATTCCGGTGTGACCAGAATGATCAGTTCCGTTTCCGATTCCGAATACCGTTTCCGGCTGAAAGCCGCCCCGATCCACGGCAGTTTGCCCAGTCCGGGAATTCCGACCGTGGAGGCATCTTCCCGTTTGGAAATCAGGCCGGCGATGACCAGAGTTTCGCCGAAGTTCATTTCCACCTCGGTGCTGGCCCGCCGAACAGTGAATGCAGGAACCGTGATTCCGTTGACCGTCACGGCATTGGAAAAATCGCGTTCACTGACTTCCGGCCGCACCTGCATGCGCAGCCGCCCGTTGCCCAGAATGTGGGGCACCGCTTCCAGCTGAACACCGAATTCCTTGAACTGGATGGCCGTGGTTCCCAGACCGGCCGGAACGACGATCGGCGTTTCTCCTCCGTTGAGCAGTGTGGCGGGCTGCCCGTTGAGAGTGGTCACGCGCGGAGTGGCATGGATTTTCAGCAGGCCTTCTTCTCGCAGCGCTTCCACGAAGCCCTGAAAGATCTGATTGTTGTTGATGAAACCGAAGGTGAGCGTGGATTCGGCGAAACCGGTCAGCGTGGCCACCGGAGTGGCTCCCGTATTCAGCGCTGTGATCGGCGTGATCGGCCCCGGTGTGGAAATCAGGTATCCGTCCGGACGGGAAAACTGAAAGTTGATCCCCAGGCGGCGGACTTTGGAACGCTGCACTTCCAGAATGTCGCACCGCAGCTGGACCTGCTGAGCCCCCCCGACCCGCATCTGATTGATCACGGTCTGGTAGAACTGCTCCGCGATTTCCACAATTTCCGTGATGTGGCTGGGCTGAGTGACCCAGCCGGTCAGCAGCACCGCCCCTTTGACTTCGCTGACACGCACATCGTCATCCGGAAACTGCCGACGCAGAATGGACTGCAGGTGGCGCACATCGCCTTCCACCAGCACTTCCACATGGAAATACTGATCGTGTTCGTCACGAATCGTGACCGTGGTGACGCCGGGTTCCAGAGCGAACACACGGACCTGCTGTGGATTCCCCTGAACCACCTCGATCCGCACCACATCCGCATCGAAATCCAGCACGCTGCGAATGCGGGCGGAATGTTCGATGATGGTCGTGAACTGCTGGTACATGTCCAGGTGATTGTCACCTGGCTTCAGCCGGTACACCGACACCGTGCCCGAATTCTGAGCGAACAGCGGGGCGCTCATGAAAAGCAGTGCGGCAAGGGCCGCTGTTGTCAGGGTCTTCAGCATCCGTGCTCTCCGACTGGCAGGAAACGGTCCCGGCCCGACTGGCCGGTCCGATCGCTTCCCGTTGTGACCGGCGCTCAGCGCCCGTCTTCTGGTGGTTTCATCCATTCTCGTTGAGGCCGGATATCGAACCGGCCCCGGCGGCGTTGTGTCTGTGCTGATTCCTTACCGATCCATCACGTTCCACAGCTCCGGGATGGATTCCCGGAGTCCTTCAAACAGCGTTTCGCCCGCGGCTTTTCCCGGTGCCCCGGCACTCGCCGGCGGCCCGCTGATTGCCGGCGGGACCGCCACCCGTCCGGCCGCCGGCCCCGGCAGAACCGGAGCGTTCTGCCCCGACGGAACCGGCAGGTCCGAATCCAGGCTGACAGATTCCAGACGCGCATCGGCTCCTTCCCAGATCACGATAGTCCACGTCCGGTCTTCAGCCGGTTCCTCCTGAACGGCCACCGGTCCGGTATCGGCGGCATCGGAAAAACCTGCCCGCAGGTCAGCGAAAATGTCTTCCAGTCCCCCTTCTGTCCGTTCCGTTTCGGCGTCTTCGATGTTTGCGTTGGCATCCAGAGATGTTCGCAGGTCGGTTGACGGCCCGTCGCCGCCATCCAGATCGGATTCCGACAGTTCCCGGCAGGCCACTTCGGATGCATCGTCGGTCCGCCGAAGCACTGTCGACATGCGTCCCTGAGTCTTGGCCAGTTCCAGAAACAGAGCCTGTTCCGGGGTGACCAGAAGGGAAATATTCTTCGCCCGCCCCGTCTCGTCATCCTGATCGCGTCCGTAGATCTTGTCGTCCACCGCATAGACTTCCACATACTGCAGAATCCGCCGCACCTTCCGGATGCGTTCTCCCGCTTCGTTTTTCGTCTGATAGGTGATCATCAGGTCCACTCGATGACCCGGCTGCAGCATGCCGCTGTGACAGGTCGTGGCATCGACCGGAATCGTGCACACCTGCATGCCTTCCGGAATATTGACCACGCCGCCAAACATGCCGCGTTCGCTGAGTTTTCGTTCCGTAATCCAGTCTCCTGCATTCGCCGGAATCAGAAGCGTCCGTTCCTCCGTCTGCTTCAGATCGGTGATCGCGCCTTCCGGAACCGCGTCCACATCCACCATGACGTACTCGCAGTTCAGTTCGTTCAGCCGTTCTCCGATCTCGATGTCCGCGGACGCCCGCAGCACACGGACTTTCGGTGTTTCGTCTCCCCCTTTTTGCTTCAGCGTCTGCTGCACCCCCAGCATGGCCACCAGCCCGCAGCCGGCAGCCACAATCAGCAGAATCAGTGTCTGGCTTTTCATCGATGAAACCTCCGGCCGGACGCTCCCGCTTTCACCTTCCGGCAGATTCTGCCCAACGGTCGCCCGTTCGGCAGAATCCGGACATCAGGCACACACGGAATCATCAGACCATGCTTCACCAGCATCTTCATCGGCACAGACGAAAACATCGCTTCAAAGAATGCTGGCAGGAAAACGAATCCTCAATCATGTCCCGAACCGTCCGGATCGACCGGCTCTCCCCGGCCGCACCGGCGGCGTCCGCCCCTTTTCCTACATCAGGCCGGCGTACAGAAAGTAACCGATGGAACCAATGCAGATGGGAATTCCGTACGGCAGCAGAGCCATGCTCGGCTTCCGCTCTGCGGCAATCTGCGACAGTCGGTACGGATTTCTGATGACGATCCATTCCGAAAGAATCGTCAGCAGATTCTCATAGTGCTTTCTCCAGGTCCCGCGAAACAGAACCATCAGAACGGCCATCACCGCTCCGACAATCACCGACACAATGAATGCCTGCAGAGTGATCTGCCAGCCCAGCCACGCCCCCATCCCGGCCATCAGTTTCACATCGCCGGCGCCCATGCCGCCGACCGAATACAGCGGCAGCAGACACATCAGCCCCATGGCCATGCCGGCCAGACCGGCTCCCAGACCGTCACCGGCCGTGGCACTGTAAATCAGCCCGGTGAACACCATCGGAAACGTGATCCAGTTCGGCACACGCAGTTCCCGGCCGTCGATCCAGGCCGCCCAGATGAGAATCACGGACACGACCTTGACGTGCCAGTTGCTGATCAGCAGTTCATACCAGTCCATTGTTTGAGATCCTGTTCTGAGGGTTGTGGAAATATTCTGCGAACTGTTGCTGCCGGACAGTTCGCAGAACCTCCTGTCCGTCGGGACTCCCGGACCGGTTCAAAGACGCCCTGCAGGAAGAAAAAACGGCAGACTGAAAACGGTCACGGCCGTCCCCAGCAGCATGGTTCCCTGCATCAGGTCGGCAATCGAAATGTCCATCCAGTATGGCAGCATGTTTCATGACTCCGGACGGCAGCGCCCGCCGCCGTACCGTCTCACTGGCACGGCCCCGCGACTGATTCGCGGGAACAACGTCAGCGCAGAACCTGAACCTGTCCGCTGAAACCTAGGTCACCACCGCATACCGTCAAGAAATTTTCCCACCAGCCGCACCGACCGGCCGGCCATGTCGACCAAACGCATCATGACGTTCGTTTCGGCAGCACGTTCGGTCCCCCTGCGTTGCCTCCGGCGCTCAGCCGGCACCTGCAGACCGCCGGCCTGCGGATGGATTCCCGCCGTCACCTGTGCGATGATGCCGAAAACCCGATCCACCGGCTTCTGCCGCACAATCGATCCATCCCCGCCTTTCGATTTCCGACGAATTCACCATCGTGCCTGTTCGAACTGCCATCGCGATGCTTTGTGTGATGCTGCTGCCGACGGTCGCCGGCGGCCAGCCACCGGCCGCACCACCGGCCGATCGAACGGCGCATATCGAAACGGCCATCGCCCGAACGGAAACTCTGATTGCAGAAAAACGCTGGCTGGACGCCGCCGTTTCCTTCGATGCCGTCTGGAAACAGCTTCACGAAGGGGAAGATGTTCTGCCGGCGCTGCGGTTCACCGGAGCAGAACGTCTGGAACCGGGCACCTGCCGGAACCCGGCCGGGGCGCGGGCCCGCCTGCGTCGTCTGTTCCGTTCGGCTCCCGCAGAACTGGTTCGTGAATACCGGCGGCAGTTCGGGCCGCAGGCCGTTCAGGCGTTTCGCACAGCGCTGACGCGACAGGACATCCAGGCCGTCCGATCGCTCGTGCTGCGATACGAACACTGCTCCGAGTCCGCCGCAGGCCTGGCCTGGCTGATTCAGTCGGCCCACGCGCGAGGCCGGTCTGCAGAAGAAGCGCTGCTCTGGATGCATCTGCTGCAGCGGCCCGACATGGCCACGGACGCACGGCAGGCATCATTCGCACAGTCCTGGCAGCGAGCCGGATTTCCTTCGAACGCGTTTCCGTTCCCGACAGACCGACTGCCGAAACCCCGCGCCCATTCGTCTCGCGTCCGTCTGCGGCCCGGCGGGTCCACGCCCCATGCTGCGCCGCCCGTGTTTCCGCGGCAGATCTGGAGTCAGACTCTGTTCCAGAGTCCCGGGCAGACCGGGCTGTCGGACGGACTGGCCGCCCTGGAATCTGTTTCAGCCGGACAGACCGCCCACGCACCTTCCGCACAGCCACTGCTCACCGACCGGCTTGTCATTGGTCAGGGTGCAGGAAGCCTGCTGGCTTTCGACCGCCGCACGGGACATGTCGTGTGGGAATCCAGTCGCTTCGAACGAACGCTGCGGCTGCTGCTGTCCCCCGCCGCCCGGCAGAGTTCGTCGGGAGTTTCCCTGAACAACATGGTCGGCGCCCTGCTGGCCGACGCGGCACGCAGCAACACACGGGGGCAGCTGGTTTCCGACGGACGCCATCTGTTCTGTATCGAAGAAACAACCGGCAACTGGACGGCATCCGGATCACCGAATGGCGAAGCACGTCCGTTCAATGTACTGCGTGCCTACGACATCGACACCGGCCGCCTGCTCGGTGAAGCCGGCGGGCCGGCGGGCCGGGACGTCGGGAATTCCGATCCTCTGACTTCCATCTGGTTTCTGGGTGCCCCCCTGATTCTGGATGGACAGCTTCATCTTTCCGGAGAAGACGAACAGGGCATTCATCTGCTGCGGCTCCGGCTGACACCGGACGGCCAGCGCGATTCCGGCCGAATCCGGTTCGAAGTAACCGGACGGCAGATGCTGTCTGTGCCGGACTATCCGCTGGCCACCCACCCGCTGCGGCGCTATGCGGGACTCATGCCCGTCCTCGGCGGCGGCCGAATCATCTGCCAGGACGGCAGCGAACACGTGTTTGCAATCGATCCTGTGGATCTGTCCGTCGAGTGGATTCATCGGTACCACGGAAACATTCGTCCGGCACAGCCCGGCACCGCCCCGGAAGCCATTGTTGCCAGTGCCATCAGTCAGGCAGAATCGGACCGGCTCGACCGGCGGCACCGTCCTCACGATTCACTGCCGCGCGTTGCCGGAAACCGCATTCTGATCATGCCGCGCGACTCCGACCAGGTGATCTGTCTGGAGGCATCCACCGGACGATCTCTGTGGTCGCGGCCACGCGACCAGTTGCGCTACTTCGCCGGAATCAGCGAACAGCAGGCCGTGCTGGCCGGCCCCCGGCAGGTTCTGGCCGTCCGGACAGACACCGGAGAACCGCTGTGGCATCGGGACTTCACGGACCTGACGGTTTCCGGACAGCCGGCCTGGACCGACCGACTCGTCTGCCTGCCGACGCAGAACGGTGAGCTGGCAATTCTGAGTCGAAACAGCGGGCGGCTGCTCCTGCGTCAGCAGCTTTCCGATGAACCTCTGGGACACCTGACCATCGTCGACGGCCTGATCATCGCCCGGTCGACCGGCCGACTCACTGCATGGACGGGCACGACGGGCGACCGGACGAATCCGCTGGCCCGTGTGTACGAGCTTCTGCTGAATGAAGAAACCGATGCAGCAGTGACAGAACTGCGGCAACTGCTGCAGCAGGACACGCCTGAACGCTCAACAGCCCGCACCCTGCTGACAGAAACACTGCTGGAATCTCTGCGTCAGGACTTCTTTGCAAACCGCCACACGATTCCCTTCCTGAAACAGCTTCTGCAGGAAGCCCGCCTCGCCCCGGACCAGGCAGCCGAACTGCTGCACCATTCGGTCGGCATGACACCACCCGACATTCAGAACTGGCGGCCGCTCTGGAAACCGCTTCAGCGCGTGCCGGAACTGGAAAATCGGCTCCATCAGCTGATTCTCCACAGTCTGCTCGATGACGCCGATCTGTCGCCCCAGGATCTGTCCGAGCAGATCATTCATTTCCTGAACGTCACAGCAGCCGACATCAATCGACAGCAGCGAAGCGGACGGGGCATTCGTCTGGCCGCCGTCCACGTGGCGACCGTGATCCACACGGCTCTGGACCGTCTGGAACCGTCAGAACGCCAGGAAGTTCTCCGCCGCACGGATGCCGCTGTGCGGGACATCCTCGCCTCCGCATCAGATCCGGTCGCCCGCATCAGACACCTCGAATTCTGCCGCATGGCCGGACTGGAATCGGACTGGTGGCTGTCCGAAGCGGTTTCCGGACTGCCGGATGCCGTCCGTCCTGCACTGGAAACCTGTCTGTTCGCTGCCCGTCGGACGGATCTGCCTGCAGACGCCGTTCCTGATTCCGTCCGGCATCTGGAACCATCAGGAGATCCGGATCTGCTGCGTCGCTGGCCGTCGATCCGCTCGGATGCCGGCGGTCCCGGAAACGATCCGGTCGGCCGACTCGTGGATTATCTGGAGCACCGGACACCCCGGCCGCACCGGAACCAGCCTCACATTGCCGACATCACCGCCCGTTCATCGGCCGTGGACCGCCACCCTCTGGAAGGCGGCGTGCGTTCGGTGATTCCCCTTTATGGAATGCCAGGCGCGTATCGAGGCTGGCAGTTTGTGCGGCTGCACCACCGGACCGGCATCTCGGCCGTCGATCCCCGGGGCCGCGTCCGCTGGTCGTTCGATCCGGACGGCACAACGGACACGCATCTGAGTGCCAGCGGATTCCGCCGTCAGCAGTCCGATTATGCGGTCGCCTGTGGACGGCTGATCGGCCTGGTGGAAAACGGCCGCCTGTATGTCCTGGACGGCTTTTCTGCCGGTCTGAACGGGCCGGCTGTTCTGTGGTCTATGGACCTGGATCACATTCTGCCGCCGGCCACACAGCACCAGATGCACATCCAGATCTGGGAACGCACGGAAATGTATGACCGTCAGCCGGACGGACTGGCCCCGATCGGTCCTCTGACCGAATATGGATTTCCGCTGTTCCGCGGTCATCGGCTGGTCGTGGTGAGTCCCTGGTCGGGATCGATTCTGTGGGCCGAAGACGGGCTGCCCGATGACACCCGCCTGGCCGCCGACGGAACCGTTCTGTGTCTCCTGGCGGAATCGACCGGCCAGATCCAGGTCCGCGATCTGCGGGACGGAACGCTGCGGACATCCGGCATCCTTCCGGACTGGTGGACCGAAGGCAATCTGCTGTACGACACCCCGATCGACCATATCGACCTGGAAGAAGGAACGGAATTCCCCTGGCGTATCTGCATGGAAGGCACCCGATGCCTCCTGTTCACCATCAGCCCGTCCGCCGCGTGGCTGAAATCCTGCGATTTTTCTCAGTTCGAGCCGAACGGCGATCCGGTCGTCGGCTGGCAGGTGAAACTGTCGGCGGAGACCGTGTTTTCCAGTATCAGTGACGGGCACGTGGCCGTTCTTTCGGACGGCCGGCGGCTGCAGATCCGCAGAATCGCCGATGGGAGCCTGCTGACCGACACCCAGGTGCCTCCCGCCCCCGACTGCGAACGGCTCTACCTGAGGCATTCAGCGGGCCGATTCATCGTCCTTTCCTGGTGTCCGGATCCGCATGAACCGGCCGAACCGGTGATCGGAACCGTGCCGCTGCGCGGTCCGCTGTATGCCGTCGACGATCGGACCGGACAGATCGCATGGACCGATCACTGCGACAATGAAGCGATTCGCATTCTGAACGCCGACCGTTCACCAACACCCCCCGCCGGTCCTCTGCTGATTCTGCTGAAACGGCACGTGACACCGCTGCTTCCGGGTGTCCCCCGTGTTTCCCGCTATGCGGCCCGGATTCTCGATGCCCGGGATGGTCACCTGCTCTGGCAGCGGGACGACGTCGGACGCACACTCAGCTACCACGGTCTGACATACACAGACGACCACCGATTCATCGTGCACTTCGACGCCGGACAGGTCACGATCGATTATTCCGTGCCGCCGGAATAGCGCAACCGGCCGATCGGTTTCCCGGTCACCGATCCGTCCAGGCCCCGGCCGCATCACGGACAGAACTCTGCCCGCTCGTCGTGGCGGCGCGGGCATCCCAGTGTTCCAGGTAGTGGCGAAACGCGGGATTCTCGTCCGCCTGGTCCTGCAGCATCGCGTGCGTCATCTGCACAAGATCCTGTTCTTCATCGGCTGTCAGCCGTCCAATGAGCACCCGGCTTCGCAGAAACACGAAGTAGGTGTCCAGAACATCGCAGCGGCAGTAGTCGTTGATTTCTTCCACACGCCCGTCGAAGTACATCTGCTGCACCTGCGACCCGTCGACACCCGACTTGCCCGGTTTTTCGATCAGGTCAGCCAGCAGATTCAGACCGCCATGAAGCCGAATGGCCCCGAAATTGGAAAACAGATCGCACAGATCGATGTGACAGTCGATGTTGTAGCGGTTGCGGGACTGTTCGTAAGAACGCGATTCGACATTGAACCAGGCCGGCAGGCTGAGGCCATAGCGGAAGGCCGCCAGTTCCAGGACCGGCAGGTCGTAACCGCGTCCATTGAAGGTAACGAATTTCGGGCGTCCGTAATGTTCCCACCCCTGCCAGAAACGGCGTGTGATCTGTTCCGGACGAAACGCGGGAGCATCCAGAACTGTCAGATCAATCAGCCGAAAGTCGGCGGTGACCTTGGCCACCGCCACGGCGATCGGCAGAGTGAACGTGGGAGGCAGAACATCGCGGCCTGTCTGTTCGAGAAGTTCGGTCTGATACTCATCGATGGCCTGTTCGGCCGTCAGTTCGCGATCGGGATAACGAACCCGGCGAATCAGGTCTCCATCGCCGACCGTCTCCACATCGAACACCAGATACTCCACGTCACTCATCACCCATCTCCTGACGAATCACGGTGCAGGACTCCGTTCCGACACGGAAGGTTCCGGCACGGAAGGCTCGCATCCGACGGCCGTTCTCGTTCCAATGACAGGCACCCTCAGCATACAGAATCGAAGAACGCTTCATGGCATCTTCCTCTCAGAGTACCACTCCGGCGGCCGAAATGGCATCCGAAGAGCTCCAGGAACAGGCGATTCGCGGGCTCACGGTCGCCTGCCGCAAAATGCGGCGAGAAATCGCCCAGGTCATCGTCGGCCAGACACAGGTCATCGATGAACTGCTCATGGCTCTGTTCTGCCGGGGCCACGTGCTGCTGGTCGGAGTTCCGGGACTGGCCAAAACCCTGCTGTGCAGCACTCTGGCATCCGTGCTGCAGCTCGACTTTCGCCGGATTCAGTTCACCCCCGACCTGATGCCGTCGGATATCACCGGCACGGACATTCTGCGCGAAGACCTGAACACGGGAGAAAAGACGTTCCAGTTCATGCAGGGACCTTTGTTCACCAATATTCTGCTGGCTGATGAAATCAACCGCACTCCTCCCAAAACCCAGGCCGCCCTGCTGGAAGCCATGCAGGAACGCCATGTGACCGTCGGATCGGTCACCCGGCCCCTGCCGGTCCCGTTTTTCACGCTGGCCACTCAGAACCCGATCGAACAGGAAGGCACCTATCCGCTGCCGGAAGCGCAGCTCGATCGATTCATGTTCAATATCGTGGTTCCCTATCCCACTGCCGATGAAGAACTGGAAATTCTGAAACAGACCACCGGTGCCCGGCAGCCGCAGGTGCAGCCGATCCTGAACGCCCGGCAGATTCATGCCCTGCAGGATGTCGTCCGCCGTGTGCCGTGTGCCGAATACAACTTCGTCTACGCACGCGATCTGGTGCGTGCCACCCGCCCGGATGACGAAACCGCACCGGACTTCATTCGGGAATACGTGAGCTGGGGAGTCGGACCGCGGGCCGGACAATTCCTGATTCTCGGCGCCCGGGCCCGGGCCCTGCTGGCCGGGCGCTGGCATGTCACCACAGCCGACATCCGATCGGTCGCCCTTCCCGTACTGCGGCACCGGCTGATGACCACGTTTCAGGCACACAGTCAGGGAATCACGCCGGATGAAATCATCCGGCAGCTTCTGGACCATGTGCCCGTTCAGCTTCATGAGCGGGCCCGCCGCCGCACGGGCCGCACCTGACCGGCCCGTTCCGCCGGCTTTCATCCGGTCGTCAGACGCACGCTCCGATGACGTCCAGCAGCGCGTCCACCTGTTCGTCGGTGCCCACAGTGATCCGGATTCCGTCCAGCACGCCACCCTGCGGACCGACCCCGGAAAACCGCATGTACCTCAGCAGAATCCGATGCTGCCTGAGACGTTCGCAGATTTCGCGATGCGCTCCCGATTCGTGCTGCGTCCACACGAAATTCGCTTCGCCGGGTGTCACACGAAATCCGGCGGCCGGAAGAGCCTCCACCAGCCGACGCCGGGTGGCCAGAATCTTTTCCCGGCTGGCCCGCATCCAGTCCTGATCCTGAATGGCGGCCGTCGCCGCCGCGATGGCAATCGCATCGCAGTTGTAACTGTCCTTGACCTTTCGCATCTGCCGGGTGATGGCCGGCGCCGCGATGGAAAACCCGAACCGCAGCCCGGCCAGACTGTAGGACTTGCTGAGCGTTCGTGTGATCACCAGACGTTCTGAAAACTCCGATGTCTTCAGCAGCCCGATACCCGTCGGCCCGGCCATGAAGTCCGCATAGGCTTCGTCCAGAACCAGCAGCCCCCGCTCCGGAACCAGGCGGCTCAGCGCTTCGGGCGACCACACGGTCCCCGTGGGAGAATTGGGACGCGGCACGAAGAACACCCGCGCCTGTTCCCGCAGCCGCTGCGCCTGGGCTTCGTCCCATGTCCCGTCAGCCTCCAGATACAGGCGTTCGGTTCGGCAGTCCTGAATCTGAGCCAGCGATTCGTAGAGCACATAGGTCGGCCAGGGAAACGCCGTCACATCGCCCGGATCGCACATCGTACGGATGATGATCGTGAGATTCTCATCGCTGCCGTTGGCCGGCAGAATCCAGTCCGGGTCCACCTGAAGCACGTCCGCCGCTGCCTCGCGGAACGGAGTCGCCAGAGCATCCGGATAAACATTCAGCGGCCCCCGGGCGGCCCGGCAGATCGCATCGACCACATGCGGGGAGGGAGGATACGGGTTTTCATTCGTATTCAGCTTGATCCAGCCGGATTCCTGAGGCTGTTCTCCCGGAACATACCCGGGCATCTCGTCGATATTGCGGCGAACACGAAGCGTCATGACTGGCAGTCTGCTCACGGACCGTCAGAATGGTCCGGAATCGAATGGCGGAACAATGGAATCGAAACAGTTTTCCTCGAAGCATCTTGTGCAGTCCGCCGGAGAAGACAACCGGATCAGAACGATTTCATCCGAATCCCGGGGCTCCGGAATCGTCAGCCCGGCCACGCGTCGGTCCCGTCGAACCGGAGCGGGACAGCAGTCCGCATGAACACCGTCGAAACCAGCAGTCTGCAGGAATTCCTGAATCAGAACGTCGTCATCGACGCGCCGTCTCAGTACGTGTTCCTGGGACAGCTCACAGAAGTCCGGCCCGACGGCATCGTCCTGGAACAGGCCGATGTGCACGACCTGCGGGATTCCCGAACGACACGGGAACTGTACGTTCTGGATTCCGCCACAGACGGCATCCGCGCCAATCGCCGGCGCGTCCTGGTGCCGTCCGATCAGATCGTCAGCATTTCCCTGCTGGACGACGTCATCACCTGACGATTCAAACACGGCCGCCAGCGTGCGGTGCGATGATCATTCGTCGTCTTTCTCAGCCGACGATCTGCGGATCCGCTCTCCTTCAGCCGCATTGATATCCAGTCCGTCCCGTTCGTCGGCTGCCCCTTCCAGAACCATTTCCTGAAACTTCGTGCCAACCCAGTTGACAACCGTTCCGCCGAACATGAACACGACGATTCCCAGCGCCCCGATCGCCGCAATCCAGATCAGCAGGCCGATCGCTCCGACGAATCCCCGCAGCTTGTTGCGCACCCAGCGCCAGCGCTGACGCGACTTCTCCTCCTGCTCGACCTGCCTGTACAGGCTCTGCATGTCCTGATTCCTGCCGGTGGCAGCCCGCCGGGCCAGCTGTCGGTCGATGGCATCCACGAATTCCGGAAACTGCGCCAGCGGCAGATAACTGCTGTCGGATGTCGCCTTGGCGCGGGCCCGAGGCGTCAGAATGCCCGCATTGATCATCTTCACCACCCGCCGGGTGGAGAGCTTCTCCATCATCGGCTTTCCGTCCGGTGTGTGATACTGGACGTACCAGGTCCGCGCTGAACCGGACACCGGAGCACTGTCGGTCGGTCGAGTCAGACTGGCGGGCCCGCCGGCCACCGTGGCCCCCATCGCCGCCATGGTCGATGCCTGTGCACGGCCGATCCCGGTCGGTGGTTCCGCCCCCTCAATGAAACTCAGCGGCTGCCCGTGCAGTCCCAGAGACGTCAGGTCGCGAATCACTTCCGCACAGTTCCCGTAGCGGTGCTTCGGATCCTTCGCCATCATCTTGTCGATGATCAGATCCAGCTTTTCCGGCACTTCAGAACGCAGCTGTTTGGCCGGCGGGTACTTTCCTTTCTCCTTGGCAACAATCAGGTCCAGCGTGGAATCCCCCTTGAAGGGAAGACTGCCGGTCAGCAGGTGATACAGTGTGGCTCCCAGCGCGTAGATATCGCACCGCTGGTCCACGTGCTTGGCGTTGCGCGCCTGTTCCGGCGCCATGTACAAAGGTGTCCCCAGTCCGGTTCCACTCTGAGTCATCGACACGTCTTCGTCCATGACCTTCGCCAGACCGAAATCCGCCACCTTCACCACACCGGTCCCGGTCAGCAGGATGTTGTCGGGCTTGATGTCCCGATGCACCATGTTCTGATCATGAGCGTGCTTCAGCGCTTCCGCACAGACGACGGCGATGTGTACGGCGTCCGCCACCGGAAAAACGCCCAGCTTTTCCAGCCAGTCCTGAACGCTTTTCCCGTCCACGTATTCGATGGCGGCGAAGTGAATCCCGCGAAATGACGCAACGGCATACACCTTGACCACGTTCGGATGGTCGATTTTGGCCATCGCCTTGGCTTCGCGATGAAACCGCTCCACGAAATCCGGCTTCTTCGCCAGTTCTTTCGCCAGCGTCTTCAGAGCCACCACGCGATCCAGGCTGATCTGCCGAGCCAGAAACACCTCCCCCATACCGCCCTGCCCCAGACGGCGTTTGAGTTCGAAATCGCCCAGACGCGAAACGGTCTTCTTCTTCCTGCCGGCAGGCGGCCTGCTTTTCGACTGATCGCTCACTCAGTTCGTTCCAGCTGAAATCCAAGGGGGCGATCGGCGCGGACATCGGCCGCTCCCAGGATATCCGAAAACGGACGCACCATCACCGATCACAACCTGCCGCACGAACCAGGCAGCCCGCAGATGTCCGTGCCGGCCACACACAGTGCTTCACACTCTGACAAAGCCGGGTTTCATGAGCAATGGCAAAACCGCGAATTCCGAACCGGCCCCGCCCGCCGACACACCGACCCGTCCGGATGCAGGTTTCAATCGGAATCCCTGCCCGTCAGATCCGGATAGTCCGGAACCTGTGTTTCCGGATAATCGCCCGTCATCCACCGTACCAGAAGATCCAGATCCCGATCGCTGAGCTTTTCCGGACCATAAGCCGGCATCCGGTTCCTGTCGCCATAATGACGAGCTGCGTCGGGATGACGGATGAAATCGCGCAGCCATTCCTGAGATCCGTACTTTGCGAGCGTCGGCGCGCCGTCGGCTTCCACATCGGACGCCGAAAACGGCTGCCCCACCGTGCTGTGACAGTCGGCGCAGGCGGTGCCCAGATCCCAGTCACCATCCACCGCAATCGCCCGCCCCCGTTCGACCAGCACAGGATCGGTCCGGACTCCCCGATGTCCGGCTTCCTGCACGAGAAACTCCACGATGGCATCCACTTCATCCCGACAGTCTTCGCTTCTCAGCCGTTCCGCGTCACCGGACCAGTCGGCCATGGACGAAGTGTCCGGGTCGAGAATGTCTTCTTCACCGGAATCTGCCGCCGAACGATACCAGGCCGCATTCTTCAGCGCGGCAAAATGTGCTGAGTAATCCAGGATGACGCTGCGCATCCAGGCACGTGAAGCGAAGCGCCCCAGATCCGCGGCCGTGGGCGCCGCGATGACAGAACGGTATTCCGGCGGCTGCCCGGATGTGCCATTCTCACTGAGCACCTCCCGCCGTTCCATGACCGGCAGACCCCGGCCGTTGTGCCCGTTCCACCGGTGACAGGCTTTGCAGTGCCTGTCGAACAGACGGGGTCCCTGAGTGAACGGATCGCGGCGCATCATTTCCATGGCCCCGTCCGGCGGGATGCGGTGCGGCCCCGATGCCAGTTCATGAGCACGATGCGCATCCCGTTCTGCTTCTGCCAGAGCGGCCTGATGCGCAGGATCCGCCCGATCCTCCAGCCAGGCCATCCCGGTCAGGACAGCCATCACGGCCACCATCCCCCACACGAAAGCCTGATTCAGCCGGTGGCCCGGCCGCCCGAACTGTCCGGCAGTCAGAGGCATGAGAATCAGAATGGTCATCAGAATTCCGGGCACAATGATCGGACCGAACGCCGGCCCCATGGACTCCACAGCGTGAAACCGCAGAAACCGGAACAGGAACAGGAAATACCACTCCGGACGGGCCGCATCGAAACGAACCACGGGGTCGGCCGGAGCGGACAGTTCGGCTCCCCGAAACACGGCGAACAGCAGCACCACCGCCAGAACCCCCAGACAGGCCACCGCATCGCGCAGCACCTGATCCGGCCAGAATGTGGTTTCCGGCGCCGCATCGGGATCGCGAACGGTCAGCCCGTGGCGGCGGAAACACCAGATGTGCAGAACCAGAAAGCCCGTCAGCAGAGCGGGCAGAAGGCCCGCATGCATGGCGAAAAATCGCGTCAGTGTGAGGTGCCCGTATCGGGGACCTCCCTGAGCGAGAAGCTGGGCCTCCGGGCCGATCAGCGGAGTCGCACTGATGATGCTGGTCGTGACACGCGTGGCGTAATATCCCTTCTGATCCCACGGCAGCAGATAGCCCGTCAGCGACAGCCCCAGCACGATGGTCATCAGAACCACGCCCAGCCAGAAGTTGATTTCCCGAGGAGCCCGATAGGCGCCGTCTATGACGACCTGAATCAGGTGAATGCCCATGAGCACCACCATGGCCTGAGCGGCATAGTGGTGCATCCCGCGGATCACACCGCCGAACAGCATGTCGTGCTGGATGTAGTGCACGCTTTCCCATGCTCCGCGCGTGTTGGGACTGTAAGCTGTCCACATCATGAATCCGGTGATCACCTGAAGGACAAACGTGAACACCAGCGTGCTGCCCCACACATAGCGCCAGCGGGCACCGCCGGGAACCCGTTCGTACAGAGCTTCGTGCATCAGAGACCGAAATCCGGTCCGATCGTCCAGCCAGTTCAGCAGCGTTTTCATCGAGTGCTCCGTGACCTCCGCAGATCGCGACACGCAGGCACCGGCCGCCCGGATGCAGCCCGGACCGCCCGCCATCGATCACACGGGAATCTTCTGGTCCGTCGATCCGCGAAACTCCAGGAACTCCACCCAGATCTCCGTTCCCTGCGGATCCGGAATCCCGTTCGTCGCAGTGCGAACCTGCAGGCGATCCATGCTCCGTGGCGGCACTTCGTTCTGAGGAATCCCGTCCAGATCGAACGTGCTCGTGTGACAGGGGCAGAAGAAATCTCCGGCCTCCGACCGATAGTCGACCGAACACCCCAGATGGGGGCACGTCGCACTGAACGCCACGATCGTTCCGTCCGCCGACCGGCGCAGCCAGATGCTGCCCACCGGAACATTCCGATACAGATTCCATGCGTCCGCCTGATCCGCCTCCACGATCGCCGGAATCGGACGCCCGTCCGCCGGAACGGCATCCACACTGATTCCCAGACGCGTGAATCCGGCCAGTTCCCCGCCCGCCGATCCGCCCCGGCCGCGTCCCCGGCGCAGCACCGGATCCAGAAAGAACAACCCACCCAGCACGGCCGGCACGGCATTCACGATGAATCCCAGAACCACCGTCAGGATCTTCACAGCCGTTCGCCGAGACGTCGATTCCGGAGACATCCCGGACTCGCTCGGCCGCAAATCGGAATCGCATGCAGACATGGAACAACCGGCAGGAAAAGCAAAGGGGAGACGCACCATCTTCCGGAGGGACCGCCATTTGAACGCGAATGCCCCCGAAGAACAAGCGACACGGCCTGCTGCGTCCCGCCGACCAGCTCCGGCCGCCGGCTCCGGGACACACAACCACGCCCTGCCGCACCGTCGATTTTCCCGCTTCGCGGCCCTTTTGTGACCGGAACAGACTGGAAATCCGCTCCCGTTTTGCTGCAATTCCTTCACGCTCTGCAGAATCGATCCCTGCCCGTCGCATGCGTCGTCCGGCCCCGGTGACATCTTCTTTTCACCTGCCACGGATGTCCTGCCGACGGCAACATCGCTGGCGGCAGAGTTCGAGGACTGCTTCGGAGAGGTGACAGAGTGGCCGATTGTGCAGCACTGGAAATGCTGTGTCCGGGCAACCGGACCGGGGGTTCGAATCCCCCCCTCTCCGCTTTTTTCTATATCGACGCGACTTCTTCTGGCTCGGCCTGACCCATTCCGACCGGGGTCATCCCCGCGCAGTCCGTCCGCCCGGATCCATCCGGATGATCCGGCCCGACGTTTTCTCCGGTTCCGATCGCTTCGGCCCCCTTCCTCGATCGGCTGGCCCCCGCGCAGGCGAACCGCGATTCGCCCTTCCGTATGCGCTCGGCGAACTGCACACGCCGGCCAGCAGGCCCAATCCAGAAGCGGTACGACGCCGACCCGGCCGTCCGCAGCCTCCTGGCACGTCATCACATGACGGATCGCCCGCATAACGCGGCGTTTTCTTCGCTTCTGGATCGATCTGCCCTTTTTCGCTCCGCGAGAACCGAAAAACCTGTTCAGCGCCGGCTTCGCCGAGCATCGAGACTGGTCCGACCCG
>WFTL01000029.1 GCA_015485495.1 Planctomycetaceae bacterium | reverse complement strand
CAGCGTGCCGCAGCCATTGCCAGAACCCCCGAATGGAACCGTGTTCATGAAGCCGTCACACGTATCGAGCGGCTGCTGCAGGAGATCGACGCGTGAACGATTCCCACAGCCCCCCCCAGGACCGGTCCCTTTCGGCCCCCCGTCCCTCTTCCGCACCGGCCGCGGTCGGCAGCGATCTGGAACAGATTGCTCTGCTGGCGGAAATCGACGACCTCACCGAACGTCTGCAGAAATGGATTGACGATGCCCCGCCATGGAAGCCCGCCCGGCGGGCCCGGCGGCTGGTCACCCGCCTTCTGGAACGCATCGGCACGGTCCGCATGAGGCTCGAATGTCCGCTCATTGTGGCCACCTTCGGAGGAACCGGAACCGGAAAAAGTTCCCTGGTCAATGCCCTGGTGGGCCAGGAAGTCACGACCGCAGGCCGACAGCGCCCCACGACAACCGTGCCCGTTCTGCTGATCCACCGCGATCTGGAACCGGAGTCCCTCAGGCTGAACCTGGACGACTTCCAGGTCCATGCGCTCGATTCAGACCTGCTCAGGGATGTGGTGCTGATCGACTGCCCGGATCCGGACACCAGCGACACCGCATCGGCCGGAAGCAATCTGGCCGTCCTGAGAAGCCTGCTGCCCCACTGCGATGTGCTGCTGTACACATCGACACAGCAGAAATACCGCAGCGCCCGGATCATCGATGAACTGGCCGATGCCGCCTCCGGATGCCGTCTCGTTTTCGTGCAGACACACGCCGACCTCGATGACGACATCCGAGACGACTGGAAATCCCACCTGGCCCCGCACTACGACGTCCCCGATCTGTTCTTTGTCGATTCCGTTCGGGCCCTGGCCGAACAGCGTCAGGGGCTCCGCCCCGGCGGCGAATTCGGCCGCCTGCTGCGGCTGCTGTCCGAACAGCTCGATCGTTCCCGCCGACTGGCTGTGCGCCGTGCCAATGTCGTGGAACTGCTTCTGGAAGCACTGACCGCCTGCCGACAGCAGTACGATCAGGCGCTGCCGGCCGTCCAGGAGCTCCGTACGGTGCTGGATGATCAGCGTCATCGCCTGCAGCAGGAACTCACCCGGCAGCTCGCCGATGAGCTGCTGATCAGCGGGCATCTGTGGGAACGCCGGCTGCTGTCCGCCGTGACCGACCGCCGGGGGTTCAGTCCGTTCGCATCCATCCTGCGTCTGTACAACAGTCTGGGATCCTTTCTCGCATCGTTCAGTCTGTTTCGAGCCCGTTCGTCGGCTCAGATCGCCCTGATCGGCGCTGTCCAGTCCGTCCGCTGGGTCCGGTCTCACGTGGAGGAGCAGGGAGCCGAATCCCGGCTGGAACGCCTCGCCTCCTTCGGCATTCCCGACCAGCAGCTTCAGGAATCCCGCGTCATCATTTCCGGCTACATTCGGTCGGCCGAAATCGAAACGGATTCGAATGCCCGATCCGGCGACCTGGCATCGCTGCGGGAAACAGCCGCTTCTCTGGAAAGCGAAGTTCTCGGAGACGCCCGGCGTGCGGTGGATGAAATCATCGACCAGGTGGCCGACCGACATTCCGGCCGACTGCGGCACCTGCTTTTCGAAACACTGTTTCTGTCCTACGTCGCCTTTCTGCTGGGACGGATCGGCCACAATTTCTTCTGGAGTTCCTTCCTGGGGCCGATTCTGGGGGGATCGGCAGAAGCGGAACCCCTTCTGTCTGTGGACTTCTATATCCCGGCACTGCTGTTTCTTGTCATCTGGTCCGGCCTGCTGGTCTACGTCTTCACAGCCGGCCTGCGGCGCAGCCTGCAGCGGCATCTCCGTGAACTGGCCGAACGGATGGCCGGAACCACACTGATGCACGGCCTGTTTCCGTCGCTGGAAGACGCCTGCGAACAGATCGATGAAGACAGCCAGCGGGTTTCCGCACTGCTGGAAGAAGTGAAGGCATTTCGCAGAAGGCTGGCCGCCGGCCTGCCGTCTCTGGGTGGCCGCCGGAACACTCCATCCGAAGCACCGTCCGCCACCGATCGTGCCGTGTCAGGATGACACGCATCAGGGTGACAGTTCCTTCAGAATCACGTCATCGAACGCGTTCATGTCATCGAACGACCCGATCCCGATGCGTCCCGCCGCGAACGTCGTGTCGCGCACCTGCATGTGGGGCTTCTGCATGTCATCGAAATACACGGCGATCTCTCCCGTGCGGACATCGCGCCGCAGACGCACCCGGTGCCAGTTGTCGGTCCAGGGAGTCGGCCGTTCATTCTGCGTCAGCGGCCTTCTCGCGGCCCGATTCACAATCATGATCTGCCCGCTGGCCGGATCCGGACGCGCTCCCAGATGCACATAATAAAAGCGGGCCGGATCCTGCCAGCCGAAAAACAGACAGCAGTCGCGGTGAGCGCCCGTGTCTTTCGTGCTCCGAACACGCACCGTCAGTTCGAAACTCCCCGCCTGAACATCGCGCATCAGCGCCACATGCCCGGGACTGCGAAACGGCGGCTGATAGGCGCTGCGCCGCTGTGTGATTTCCAGAACACGATTTCCCCCACGATCCGTGACCGTCCAGGTCGCCGGATCCAGAAACTCCCAGCGGTCCGCTCCTCGTTCGAAATCTTCAGAAAACAAAACGCCCGCAGGCTCCGCTGCCTGGAGAGCCGGGACAAAAACGGCCAGGATGACCGCCGGAACACGAAATCCCGGCCGGCATTCCGGAACACACGACATCATGGAACCTCATCTCACCTGAAACGATCCGACAGAAATCGCCGCCCGGGCGATTGTGAAGGTCCGGCTGCCGAAACGCAATTGTTCTCTGTCGTCCCGGTTTCATCCCGGTCACGCCCGGTTCCCGGAAATTCAGCCCGGCACCAGCCATCAGCAGAAAGATGCATGAAATGAATGTGACGGAAAAAGCCAGACAGATGGGTATCGATCTGTCCCCGCAGGAACCGGGATACCTGAACATGTGCATTCGCACCGGTCAGCAGCTCCTGACATCGGGCCACGTGAGTGATCTTCGGGGAGTTCTGGGACGGGACCTGACCGTGGAACAGGGATACAGGGCGGCCAGAGACTGCGCCGAGAAAATCCTGCGTTCCGTACACCAGACCCACGGCACACTCGACGGCCTGCGCGTTGTTCGGGTCCTGGGCTGCGTGTATTCAGCACCGGATTTCACCGACCAGCATCTGGTGATCAACGGAGCGTCCGATCTGTTTCATGAACTGTTCGGAAAAGATGGCGACGGCTACCACGCCCGCAGCGCTCTGGGCTTTGCCGCTCTGCCCACCGGAGCCGCCGTGGAGGTGGAAGCGGTTTTCGACATCAAAGAAACGTCCTCGTCCCCGACCAGCTGACCCGTCTGCTGATCGGCTCCCGGTCCGGCGGCCTGTTCCGGACGGTCGGACCGGCCAGAGACGTCATTCTGCGGAAGCCTCCTGTTCGGCGGCCCAGACAGAAAGCTCCTCACGGCGAATTTTCACGTTGTGCCGGGTATCCACCGGAAGCGATTCGTGAAACAGAATCGTCGAAATTCCGGACGTGATGTCCTTCCGCCGGCCCAGTTCCAGCAGCTCTCTGCGGAATACCGCCCTGTCCTCAGACGTCCTGGGCATCTGTCCGCGTTCCGGTTCCACAACGATGACCGGCCGCTGATTTCCCCGAGGCCCTGTTCCCACCAGGGCACTGCGGTAAACACGCGGATGCTGATTGAAAATGGCTTCGCAGCACACGGAATACAGCGGCCCGGACGATGTCAGCACGATGTGAGCTTTCCGGCCGCAGAACCACAGCAGACCATCGGTGTCCAGATACCCGACATCGCCCATTCGATGCCAGAACCCGTCACCGTCCGGAATCTTTGCCAGCTCCGTCGCGTCCGGGCGCCGGTAATATTCCCGGGTGGCCACCGGACCTTTCACAACGATCTCGCCGATCTGCCCGGCCGGCAGTTCCCCCGCATCGTCCGGAGACAACAGCGGATCGAAACTCACCGGAATGATCCGGACTGACATCCGGTCGAATACGCGGCCCACGCACGTTCCCGCGCCGGCGGCGGTCATCGCTGCCGTGCGTTCCAGAACCTCCCGCCCGCCGATGGCCGCCACCGGCAGGCATTCCGTCGCGCCGTAGGGCGTCCACACATCCGCATCATCGGGCAGGGCAGCCGTCATCCGTTCCAGCACATGAACCGGAACAGGGGCTCCGGCCGACAGAATCCGTTTCACACCGGTCAGCCGCACACCGTTCTGTTCGCACCAGCGTCCGATGCGGTTCCACATGGCGGGCGAACCGAATGCCTGAGTGACGCCCTGATCCCGGATGGCCGTCAGAATCTTCTGCGGATCGACATCCGCCGGCCGCGCGGGATTCATGTCGGGAATGACCGTCGTCACCTGCATCGCCAGATTGAACAGCGCAAACAGCGGAAATCCCGGCAGATCGATCTCTCCCGGCTCGATGCCGAAGCGGTCTCGAATGAGATCCACCTGAGCATCGAACATGCCGTGTTCGTACAGAACGCCTTTCGGAGGTCCCGTGCTGCCACTGGTGAAAATGATGGCGGCCGGGTCATTCGATCGGGTCTGCGGCAGCGGAATGGTCGGATCGGCGCCCAGTTCCAGCAGCCGTTTCCACGATGTGCCGCCCACCAGAGGAGCGGCTGAACCGACAGCGACATTGATGCGGGCACTGCGGAATCTTCTCCCGGCCAGGCGGCGGATCACATGCACCACGGGCACAGCACAGAACCCCCGTGGTTCGATTTCCTCCAGACAGTCGAAGATGCGGGATCGCCCCATGCCGGGGTCGATGAGTGTACAGACGGCTCCGCTGCGAAAGATGCCGAACGTCAGCGCGATGAACTCCGGTGACGGAGGCACCATCAGGACCAGTCGGTCTCCCGGCTGCACGCCCAGCCGAACCAGCCCCCGGGCGATCTGATCCACCTGTTCATCGAGCTGCGCGAATGTGAGCTCAACGTAACGGACCCGTCCGCTTCGATCCCGGCCCGCCGGACAGACGACCGCCCGCTGATGCGGCACACGCTCCGCTGAAGTCCTCAGACGATCCGCAATGTTCAGAGCAGCAGCCATGAAGCCTCACACCGGGTTCCGAAAAACTGCGCACGTTACCCGGAAACACCCCGACCGCAACACTTCCCGTGCCGGCTGGGGACCGATTTGAGCGGGACGCTCTGAAAACTCCGCCCCCGCTGCCAGGCCCATTCGTTTCGCCGTCCTCACACGTCCACCCGAATGCGCAAAAACACCGCATGGCCCCGGTCGTTCTGTTCCCGGACCTGTGCACGCAGCCACATATCCGGCTCCTCCGGAATCCGCACCCGAAGGCCGTCATACATGCAATCGTGCATCTCCTGCATGGGTCCGTACGTCATCGTCTTCGGACGGATCGCCTCGATGTCCACGGGTCTGCCAAAGCACACAGTGGCACACCGAATCAGCTCCGCCAGCCACACTGTCATGTTTGAAACGGCTTCAGGAGACACCCGAGGCCACGCGGCCGGGTCCACGCCCGTCATGCACAGCACCCGCTGCGGTGGCCGTCCGTCCGTCCGTTTCCGCTCCGTGAAACCCGCCACCTGAATGATCATGCCGTTCCGGCTTCTCAGCCCCGCCAGAACCGGTCGACGTCCCCTGTCTTCGTTCCGCTGCATCCACCGGTCCAGTTCCTCAGCCGACAGACCGCGATAGCGCACATCCATCTGACGCATGATTTCCGCGAACCGACTGCGACCCGACGCCGACACGATCGCGTTCCAGGCCCCCTGCGTTCCGGGCGGCCCTTCCGTCAGATCCACAGAACACTCCACCTGGCCTGCCACCTGACGACTCCCGATTCCCGACACGGTTTCCTTCGAAACCACGCCCCCGTTTTCATCTCCGGTCGTCCGGCGACGTCACGATGAAAAGTTCTTCGAATCCGAGGCCATCTGCGTTGCTGTTGTCCCGGTCACGATGAGTGTCGAAGGACCAGTACCCTTCAGCTCGACATCCAGATTCACGGTTTCTCCTTCCGTGAGATACACGGACGAATCGCCGTTCGGAGTGTAGTTCTGTGCTTCATATTCGAGGTCCACGGTCCCTTTGAACTCATTGATACTGGTGACATCAAAGTTCCCGACCGCATTGCGAGGCTCCCTGCCGACCTCCGCATCCGCACGCAGCAACACCCTGTTGATCGTGATCGTAAAATGTCCCGACATTCGCTGTTCTCCTGAAAACAGTTGACACCACAGCAGACGGCAGCCCCGGTCACCGGGCCGTTCCCCGCCGTTCGATCAGCTCACCTGGAAACCTGCACCTTGAAACCGTCACATGGTCAGCTCGTGACGCACAGATAACTCTTCACACTCGTCCCCTGATCGACCGATTCGTAGTGGATTCGAACCGTCTTCGCACCGCCGCTGCCTGGATACTCATACTGCCTCCGTCTGAGCGAAGCATACACCGGCACGACGGTAAGATGTCGTCCGTGCGGCGGTTCACTGACGTACCAGTACTTCTCCCTGTTCGGGCCCTGGATGGTTTCGAATTTTTCGTAAAACCGTTTCATGATGTCGTTCACACGTTTCTTCCGTCGCCAGCCGGTGCAGCGACGCACACCGGACGGTCCCAGACGAAAACGGCTCTTCGCAGCGCCATCCGTACCGGATACATAAGACACCATGAAGCCACATTCCACGTCTGAGTCAACGATGTATCCGTGAACCTCCACAGTCCGCTGGAACTGCTTCTGCGTCCTGATCCACTGATCAAGATGACGTGCCTGAAACCCGGAGTAACCGGTCTCAGCCATCATTTTCGCGAAGGACTTCTTCTTCGCTTCGTCCGTAATCTCTTCCCATGTTCCCTTCGTCAGATCCGGACAGGACCGTTCTTCCTCAGCGCTGCCTTCACGCCGCCCGCACCGTTCTGCCGGATCATTCGCCGCATCAGCTCCTTCCGCAGCCAGAACTCCGAAACCAGCAGCCGTCGTTCCGAACATCGTTCTGCGATCGATCTCCCGCGCCATGGAAACGTCTCCCCGAAAAAGGAAACGGCCAGCGGGTCACTGCGGTTTCGGAACGGCAATGTCTGCGAACATCCCGTCCGCCGGCCGGATCGTTCCATCATCACCGATTCGCCGACGCGACACAATCGATGCCTGTCTGACCAGTCGGTCCAGGCCGGAATGTTCACCCGGAAACGATTCCACACTGACCCAGGCCGATTCCTGATCACTCGACAGATGGCCCTGCAGCAGGACCCTGTCCGATGCTCCAAAGAACGTCGCTTTCGTCAGACGGACCTGCGCAGGCCCGACACGTCCGATGTACGCTCCGTCCGCCACATTCCACAGACGGGCCGATCCGGCGGGATCCACCGTCAGCAGATACCGGCCATCCGGCGACAGACGGCCACTGACGAAATGATCGACCGACGGCACCGTGCACACAGGAAGGACGCCATCAGGAGATCTCAGATCGAAAACCGTCACACGTGTCCGGTCCGTCAGAGCCAGCAGGCCGGCTCGTACACTGAGACCCACGGTCCTTCCGGCTGATTCCAGACGCGGTGCCGATCGCAGTTCGTCCTGCTCCGGATTCCACACGAGAATTTCATCAGCAGACACAAGCACAGCCTGCAGTTCATCGGCAGACACCGCGCATCCGACCGGTGGCGACTCACAGGGCAGAGTGGCCAGATTCTCTCCGCCGTCAACAGTCACGAAACGCACCACGCTGTCGGAAACAACGCACAGCACCCCCGGCCGATTCGACCAGCGCACGAACTCCACCGGCCCCGGATCCGTCCAGATCAGACGTCCTTCAGGCAGTCGCCAGACCATCACGCTTTTTGGAGCCCCCCGGCCACTGCAGGTGGCCATGAGATATCTGGATCCCGCATCGATCTCCAGATCGTGGCGAGGAATCAGTCCGGCAGGAGTCATGATGGGGGACGCAGCCAGGCGGCCCGTCGTCGTGTCATACACCGTCAACCGGCCGCGGAAGCCGTCCCTGCGGTTCCCGACAAAGCGGGACACCACCACCTGTCGCCCGTCGGATGCCGGCACAGCAGCGTGAATTCCCTGATGAGGCTGATCGGTTTCTTCGTCGCACTCCATCTGCCTCAGATGCTGCTGCCGGTCGCTGACATACAGAGCATCCTCCCCGTGAACCACCACGGCCACGCAGCTCTCAGACGCTGTCACCTGAACCGTGTCTCCATCCGGCGCGATTTTCCCGACCAGATTCTGAGACGTCCGGCCGGGAAGATGCCACGTGCGGACCATGCCGTCCGTCCGGCAGACAGTCAGCTCACCGGACATGTCGTCTTCCGAAAGATCCTTCCGGGACAGACGGACCGCTGCCACGGACGCGTCATGGTGAATGGACGAACAGCTTCGGACCAGACGATCTCCCTTCATCTGCAGCACATCGACCACTCTTCCGTCCCGGATGGCCGCGATGGATTCCTCAGTGAGAAACAACAGGCGATCAACCTGTCCAGGCGGCTCCCGCATCTCGCTGACCAGAACCCCCGTGAGCAGATCCCTGATTTCCAGAAAATCACGGCCCCCCTCGCGGTACCAGACCGCCGCATGACAGCGATCCGGACTGAGTGCGATGTTATTGAATCCGTCCGGTTCCGGCAGAACCACGTCGTCCTCCTGATCGGTCTGCCGGTTCCACAGTATCGGCGTGCCATTGACAAAAACCGTCAAAAGACGCTCACCGCTGCAGCACAGTTCGGCCGAATGCACGGCCCGCCGAAACCGCACGACATCCGACGGTTCTGAAGAAACCGGCGTTCCATCCAGAAGCAGCTCCCAGACGCCGACGACCCGATCCGCCCGGACGGTCACCAGTTCCCCACCGGAAACATCGAAGGAAAACTCCGTCACCGCCGCATCATGGGGCAGCGTCGACAGCAGCCGGCCTGTGCGCACATCCCAGATGCAGACAGCCCCGTCCGCGTGAGCCGTCACAAGCTGCTCGGGCAGATTCTGCGCTGCCTGACCGGGACGAAAACGCATGTCCGTCACCTGACCGTCCGCAGCCCGTGTCTCCGCAGACACCCCATGCCTCAGCGATGCCACGACAGCCCCGCTGCGGCTGTCCCAGATCCAGATCTGTCCGGATTCATCCGCAGCCGCGGCATACGTTCCGCCGGCGCTGATCGCACAGTGAAGGATCTCTGCGGAACACTTCCCCCGAAACACCGGACCATCGGTCTCCGCACAGTCCCACAGACAGACAGACCGGTCGCTCCCGGCCGTCAGCAGAAACCGCCGGCTGTCTGCCGATGCCGGCGATACGTACCTGACCCGGCTGCCGTGATTCCTGGCTGCGACCGGATCGGGCAGCTGGCGGAGAGCCAGGTCCAGACGCAGCCGATGGACGGCACGGCGATCCGGATCATCCCGATCCAGTCGTGCAGCCGCCACCGCCCACGGCAAAGACAGCATGACATCGTCGTCATCGAAAACGGCGGCTTTCTGGACATACGAATCCGCCAGACGACGGCGGGCCACGGCCAGAGACCGGAGCGAGTCCCGCAGCGCCAGACTGACGATCACCGTGGCCACAGCCAGCGTGCCGACCACCGCCGCGATGGACGCAGCAACCGCACGATTACGACGGCACCAGCGCAGCATCCGGCCGACCGGACCGATCCGCCGCACCCGCACGGGCCGGTCCTGCAGCCAGCAATCGAGATCTTCGGCCATGTCGCCCGCAGTGCGATAACGAGTCTCCTTCTGTTTTTCCATCGCCCGATGGCAGATGGCCGCCAGGTCGGCGGGAATCGCGGCGCTGAGACTCTCCAGACGCGGAGCCTCTTCATAAGCCGCCCGATGAAGAATCTCCACGGCATTGCCCGAAAACGGCCGCCGGCCGGACAGCAGCTCATACAGAGTCGCCCCCAGACTGTAGATATCAGAATGAGGACCGACTTCCCGCGTCTGCCCGCGGGCCTGTTCGGGACTCATATAAGCAGCCGTCCCCATGACGGCGCCGGTCTTCGTCAGCGATTCTTCACCGACCGCCTCCAGGCGGGCCAGACCGAAATCGGTCAGCCGGGCCAGACCTTCGTCATCGATCATGATGTTCTGAGGCTTCACATCACGATGCACCACTCCCTGAGCATGTGCGTAATCCAGCCCCCGCGCGATGTCTCGAATCCACACGGCCGCCTGACGCCAGTCCGGACTGTGCTCGCGACGATGCAGAATCTGCGAAAGCGTCTGCCCACTGATGAATTCGTAGACGATATAGGGAAGTCCGCGTTCTTCCCCCCATTCGAGGACCGCCACGATCGACGGATGATGCAGGCGAGCTGCACTGCGGGCCTCACGATGCACCCGTTCCAGACGCTCCGGATGCTCCAGAATGGCCGCACGGGGCACCTTGATGGCCACCACCCGCCCCAGATCGGTGTCGTATCCGCGGTAAACGTCTCCGAAACCGCCACTGCCGGCCACATCGAACAGAACGAAACGTCCCAGTCGCTGCTGACTGACGATGGTTGCAGCCGCTCTCACTTCCGTCTGAGACGGGATTCCATCGCCGCTGATCGTGTCACTCTGATCGGATTCCGACGCCCTGTCCCTCATCAGGGTGCGCAGCAGGGGCTGCCGATCACTGACGTGGAACTCCCGCTGACACTCCGGACACGCGAAACGGCTACCGACGGCCAGGCTTTCAACATCGATCGTTTTCAGACAGTGCGGACAGATCGTCTGCATAAGCGACAGGCCCCGGAAGCGGCACAGGAACGGCTCCGTCCATCATGCCGGTCAGCAGCGACAGGATCAATCCCGGCCGGTTCCGCACGGGTTACAGAAACGCCCCGACGATGCTGTCCGCAACGAAACGCCCCCGGCGCGTCAGAGAAAGATGCGGCCGTCCCGCCGAATCCGGTTCGATCTGAAGCAGACCTTCAGCAAGATGCGTGTCCAGAGCGGCCGGGCTGAGTTCTCTGATGGTGTACCCGAACCGCTGTGCAAAACGTTCCAGATCGATGCCTCTCGTCTGCCTCAGACCCAGCATCACGGCTTCCCGGGCCCGGTCTTCCGGTCCGAGCTGCTCCCGTTCCTGCAGCGCCGGTCGCCCCTTCAGCCAGCTTTCGATCCAGCGGCGCGTGTTGCGGCTGTTCGTACTGCGGACTCCGGCCAGGTACCGAGCCGCCCCCGGCCCAAAGCCGAAATACTCCCGGGCATCCCAGTAAACCTGATTGTGCCGACAGCAGAATCCCGTGCGGGCAAAACTGGAAATTTCGTACTGACCAAATCCCGCAGCCGGCAGAACGTCCATGGCCCGTTCGTAAAAGTCTCGTTCCTGTTCGGGACTCGGCAGATCGAACTCGCCCCGCCGCCGGCGTCGAAAAAAATCGGTCCCTTTTTCGAACGTCAGACCGTAAGCAGAAACGTGCCGAATCGGAAGATCGACCGCCCGGCGAAGCGTCGTCGCCCAGGAAGATCCCGTCTGCCCTGGCACGCCGAAAATCAGATCGATGGATACGTTCGGAATGACGGCTGCCGCCCGGCCCACCGCAGCAGCCGCTTCATCCGGACTGTGCGTTCGTTCCAGACAGCGAAGGATCTGTTCATCAAAAGACTGAACGCCCAGACTGATGCGATTGACACCGGCACCGGCCAGCACGGCCAGTTTCTCGTCGCTCAGTCCATCCGGATTGGCTTCCACACTGTACTCGCCGTCGGAAGTCAGCCGGAAACGATCGCCAATCTCTTCGAGAAGCCTCGCAAGCTGCCCTGGACTCAGGTGAGTCGGCGTGCCGCCGCCCAGGTAAATCGTCTGCACCGAAAGCCGCTCCGGCTGCCGGTCCAGTTCAAAAGACAACGCCGTCAGCCAGGGCTCGATGAGTTCGTCCTGGCCGGCGACAAGCGTGAAATCGCAGTACCCGCAGCGATGGAAACAAAATGGCACGTGAACGTACACAGAACCCGGTGGGTGTGCGGGATCCCATTCATAGACCACCGGATCCGACCGCCAGGATGCGTCACGAACTTCGCCCGTCTGTCCGTCCCCGGAACGCCCCATCACACTCATTTCCCCGGCGGAACAACAACAGATCAGAAATGTCCTGCTCACCGGC
Source organism: Planctomycetaceae bacterium (assembly GCA_015485495.1). Lineage (GTDB taxonomy): Bacteria > Planctomycetota > Planctomycetia > Planctomycetales > Planctomycetaceae > S139-18. The sequence goes on along the minus strand of WFTL01000029.1, from coordinate 17,105 downwards.
AGCCAGCCAGATGCCGTTTCATCTCACATGGTGCGGCCGGAAATCACCCACCGGAAGGAGCAAAGGTGTGCAATTTGCTGCACTCATCCGGGTCCTCCCGCCTGCTGCCGGCTCCCACATCGAAAAAATCCGCAGATTTTGCCGATTTTTTCAGAACAGAAAGTAAAGAACGCGGGTCCTGAGTCGTATGAAAAGAGGAGACCACGCTGTTTTCTCCGGGGAATTGGTGCAGAAGTTGCACTCCCGCTGATCTGGGGTGGCGTCCTGAAAGCTGTCGCCGTCGAAAGACGCCAGGGAAGCGGGCGAGGTTCCGTCACAGGAGGTGTATGATGCTGGTGTTGAGCCGAAAAGCGGGAGAATCCATTCAGATTGCGGATGATATCACCCTGACCGTCTCACGGGTTCAAAGCGGCCGCGTTCGGCTGTCGATCGATGCGCCCCGAAATGTCCGCATTCTGAGAAAAGAAGTCGTGTCGGCCCCCTCGGAAACCGCTTCCGATCTGCCGGAATCCAAGATCTGAATTCTCCCGGCCGATGATTCAGTTCGACAGCCTCTGTGAGCAGCCGTTCTCCCGTCCCGCTGTGTCCGGATGGGACGAGTTCCTGTCTCCGGTCCTTCAGCTTTTCCTGTCCGCCGGCTGCGATCCGGATGTCTCCGATGACAGAATGATCGCGGCCATCTCCTCCACCACTTCAGCAATGGACATGTCGGTCGTGTCGACCAGAATCGCATCGTCGGCTGCTTTCATGGGAGCACAGGCCCGGTTTTCGTCTCGTTCATCCCGCTGCCGAAGCTGACGTTCCACGGTCTGCAGCGGCAGCCGAGTTCCGCGGGCCAGCAGTTCACGATGTCGCCGGCGTGCCCGCGCTTCGGGACTGGCCGTGATGAAGAATTTGTATTCCGCCTTCGGAAACACGATCGTTCCCTGATCCCGTCCTTCGGTGACCAGATCTCCGCGGCGCCCAATCGCTTTCTGCAGCTCCACCAGACGTTTTCGAACTCCGGGGTTGGCCGCCACGATGGAAGCAACCGCCGTCACATTGGCATCTCGAATCTCCTCTCCGACGGGCCTTCCGTTGAGCAGCACATCGCTGCCGTCGAAATCCACCTCCGCTGTCTCCGCCACAGCCGCCACGGCCGCTTCATCCCGTTCGTCCGTCCCCGAACGAATCACGGCCAGAGCAATGGCGCGATACATGGCGCCCGTGTCCAGGTAGTGAACCTGGAGCCGTTCAGCCAGAAGGCGGGCCACTGTGCTCTTCCCGGAACCGGCCGGGCCGTCGATCGTGACGATCATTGCCACACACTTTCTCTGTACTCAGACGTCTTCACCGTGTGTCCGGACTCACCTTCTGTACGCAGGCACCGTTCGCGACGAAAGGTTCCTCAGACCATGCGTTTTCTCAGTTTCCATGTCTTCCTCAGTCCCTGCATCGAAATGTCTCCGGTTCCGCTCCCCCCCGAATCGGCCGCCCGACGCCAAAGCGAAATCCTCCGGCCCCTCACCGGATTCTGCGGCAGCGTGGACGAAACTCCGGTCTCTGTCCAGGCCCGTCAGAACATCAGACGCACACATCGTATATCGAACGGACGAAAATCCAGCCGGACTCCGCCATCCCGGATTTCCAGCGGCTGAATGTCCTCACCGATCCCCGTCTGTTCCACGGCAGCCAGAGGCGTGCGGGCTGTTCGAATGGCACACGAAGCGGGGCGTCCTTCCGTTTCGTACAGAAGCAGATCCACACCGCTGCCGTCCCCGGCCATCCGTGCCGCCTGCACATTTTTGGCAGTCAGACCAATGATCCACGACGAACGGGGCCCGGCCACCGAGCTGGGACGCGTCAGGACCGGCTGCAGAACATCCAGAACGGTCCGCATGGGCCAGGGCTGGTCGAATTCGAGAGTGAAATCGAATCGTTGTCCGGACAGCGGCTGGTTTTCCACGGCCAGCAGACTGTCCAGCATGCGATGGCCGGATCGGCGATGGCACGGCAGACCGTGCGGCACAATGAGCAGCCGATGATCTTCGTCAGCCACTTCGATGTAATCGGCCGTTTCGAACCGTTCTCCACGAAAGCCGCAGGCCTGACCCAGCAGACCGCGGGTGATCGCGGCGGCTTCATTGTCCCACGCGAAACGACAGGCCAGATACGTCATCCACGGATTTCCACGGACCGGCTGCCCCGAATCCGGATCGAACTGAACGGTGATCCGGACTCGAGGCGACATCCGGTCCACCTGAACGGTCTGATGAAACCGGGCCAGAATTCTGTCATCCGACACATCACGGATTTCGCAGTCCGTCCGAATGATGCCCACATGACAGTCCGCTGCCATGACCGTCATGTCCGTACATACCGTGTGAGCGTACGCAGTTTCTGACGCAGGCCGGTCGTCTGTTTCCGGAATGGTTCGGGGCGATTCGTGCCGAAAGGCCACGTACTGGCTCACACGATTGGCCCGCTGACCGTGAAAGCGGACTTCCGCGATTCCACCGGTGTCCGGACTGACCAGCACCTCGAACCACCTGTTCCGCAGCACCCCCGACTCAGCCAGGGGCCTGCCCGATGTGGTTTCCGGATGAACGGCTGCCCCATCCGCCGCATCGACTTTTTCGACACAGACGATCCCGCCCGGAGGCACACGGCAGCGCAGCCAGATGTCGGACGCCCGGGTCCACACCGACCGGACCGCATCTGATTTCCGCGGCAGCCCCTCAGAAAACGGCCACTTCACGGACACATCGCGCGGAAACAGCAGGGGATTGATCAGGAGCAGGGCCTGCTGTTCCGAGGAAGGAAACAGCGAGGCAAGAGTATCAGCCGCGTCATCCAGATTCTGAAGGATGTCGTCCGTCACGGCCACCACAGCCGCCTTCTGTTCCGCCCGATCGACGGTTCCCGGCCTTAGCCGCTCCGCTTCCAGATCCTGCAGGCGCTGCTCGATTCTTCGCACCGGGTCCGTGAACCGGGCAGGCGACCGGCCGGCCAGACTCATCAGCCCGGTCAGACTGCGCAGCCGTTCCAGATGATTCCACACCCGATACAGTTCAGCCGGCCCGGTCAACGGGTCTTCCGTGGCCAGAACAGAAGCCTGAATCAGGTGAGGAGACAGATATTCTCCCGCATGGAACCGAATGGCTTCCGCAGGCGGATCGGCTTCCTGGACAAGATCGGCCAGTGTCGTGAAGTGGCCGATCAGAGGCGTCCGGCGATGGATCCGCCGCAGGTCGTTCAGCCATGGCGTTTTCAGTTCCGGAAGGCGCGCCAGCAGCAGCGACGGCACAGTATCCTGCTGCATCGTTTCCGCCAGACGTTCCGGAAGCCGCAAAAAGGATACGGCACTGTCGGCTGCCACCGGCAGTCGCGAAGATGCCGCAACTTCCGCGGCCCCCGGTCCCTGCCAGCGAAACCAGCCGGATTCCCGTTCCGGATACAGACCGTCATCGAACGCCGCATGCAAAGCGAAATCGATCTGAAACAGGGACAAAAGCTGCGGCAGGCTGTGACACAGCCCGAAACGCGCGCGGCCCCAGAGACGTTTCGTTCCGGGAACAACATCCGCTGCCCGGCGCAGGTCGGACCAGACGGCCGACAGTGTCCCGGAACTGATCCGCAGTTCATGGAAGCCTCCGCACACCACACAGCAGCGTCCCTGATCCACAGCCTCGCTGAGCGTCCGAAAGCTCTCCGGCCGCTGCTCCGACAGCCGTTCCAGATCAGACCCCGAAAGCAGCCAGGTCAGCCGATCTGCACCATCGGCCACCCCCTCAGACAGCCGGATTTCATCCGAATCCCCAGGCAGACACAGCTCCACCAGATGAGTGGGAACAGGAAAAAGCTGTTCCCGGGTTTCCAGCAGACACTCGAAACACACCTCGAGTTCCCGGCGGGCCGTTTCCGTGTCGCCGGCCAGACCCGCACGCGCCGCCGTCTGAGCCGCCGAAAACAGGCGCACTTCATCCGGATCGATGAAGTAGTGCATGCGGCGGCTGAGCGACATCACCAGGTACCACGCCAGTCCGAGACTGAGAAAATCAGCGAGCAGGTCAGCATCACAGGACACCGCTTCGGAAAAGGCAGCAGCAACGGCTGCCGTCCATTCCTCACGCTCTGACAGACCATGCAGCAGGCAGCCGGCACGGCCGGCCAGTTGCTCAGTCCAGTCCGCACCGAGCCACGATTCGGCGCATTCGGGAACCAGCAGAATCGGATCGTCTGCCGGAAGTTCATGAATGTCCGCATACTGAAATCGCGGAATCGACCGGCTGGCCGCCAGCAGGGCAGGGTGCCAGGCGAAAGCGACCGCATGCAGCAGGCTCGCGGCACCGGATTCGCTGAGATCCGCGGGAATGTCCTCCACAGAATATCCCGGAATCAGAACTGCAATCCCGGAAAAAGCAGGATGGTCGGGCATGGACGGCAACGACGCTCCGCAGCAGACAGAAGGAAGGACAGACAACGATTTTCGGACCGTCTACGATAACAGGTTCATCGGCACGCCGACCGACTCCGACGCTGCTGCCAGGTCCGGACCGAAGAAAAAAATCCGGAATTCGGGAACACCGGCGGTCGTTTCAGCGTCCAAAGACTGCGATCTGCTCACGATCCCAGGAACCGTGCAGCCGGCCGGGCAGAACAGGAGGCGGCAGAACCCGGAAACCGGTTTTCCGTTCCCTGACGCCACCGAAGGAAGCTTGCATAACCCTGTGATTTGCCTGAGGATGCGGAGTTCCATGGATTTCCGGGAACCGTGATCGGCTCGGTTTTTCCGTTCAGTCGGGTTCCCGTTGTCAGTCAGAACGATCGTCTGCCGAAGGCGCAGCAGCCTGCCCGGCAGGAAATTTTTTGAAATTCGGTTCACAAGCAGCAGCGGACGGAATGTCTTTATGGCAGCGACAGTGACGAGCGCCTGGGGAATTGAAATCGGCCAGGCCGGACTGAAGGCGATTCGGCTTCGTTCGGTCGATGGTCAGTCCGTGCGGGCCACGGCTTTCGATTACATTCCTCACCCCAAGATTCTCAGCCAGCCGGACGCGGTGCCGGCCGAACTGATTGAACAGGCGGTGACCACGTTTCTGGAACGCAATGAAATCGGCTCCGATCCGGTCGCCATCAGTGTGCCCGGCCACACGTCGCTGGCCAAGTTCATCAAGCTGCCTCCGGTGGAACCCGGCAAGGTGGCAGAAATCGTGCAGTACGAAGCCCGCCAGCAGATTCCGTTCGACCTGGACGAAGTGATCTGGGATTACCAGGCCATTGGAGGCGGCGTGGAAGAAAGCGGCTTCATGCTGGAAGCGGAAGTCGGGCTGTTTGCCATGAAGCGGGAACTGGTCTACGAAGCCATGCGTCCGCTCATGGATCACGGTCAGGAAGTGGAAATCGTTCAGATCGCTCCACTGGCCCTGTACAACTATCTGTCCTGGGACGTCCTGGGATTTCGCAGGACGGAGGAACACCCCGAACCGCCGGACGCCGAAGATTACTACATTCTTCTGGACATGGGAGCGGACAACACGACGCTGCTGGTCTCCAACGGCCGCAGCATCTGGATCCGCAATGTTCCGATCGGAGGCAATCATTTTACGCGTGCTCTGACACGGGAAATGAAGCTGACCTTCGCGAAGGCGGAACATCTGAAATGCAATGCCACGCGGTCTCCCGATCCGAAGGCCGTTTTTCAGGCCATGCGGCCGGTGTTCAACGACTACGTGACGGAAATCCAGCGTTCCATCGGCTATTTCGGCAGCGTCAACCGTGCTGCGAAAATCCGCAAAGTGATCGGAGTCGGCAACGGCTTCAAACTGGCCGGGCTGCAGAAATTCCTGCAGCAGAACCTGCAGTACGAAGTGGAACGCCTGGAACATTTCCGGGAAATCGGCGGCGACAGTGTTCTCAGCGATTCGGTCTTCGCGGACAACGTCATGACGTTCGCCGTTCCCACCGGACTGGCTCTGCAGACGCTGAACCTGACCCGCATCCACACGTCTCTGCTGCCGCCGGAAATCGAAGTGGAACGCCGCATCCGGCGTAAGAAACCCTGGGTCGTGGCCATGGTGGCCTGCCTGCTTCTGCTGCTGGGGATTTCCACAGCCGTCACAGCCAGTGTCGCACGCTCCTACAGCAAAGACCGTTTCGAACCGGCCTACAAAGAAGTCGACAAACTCGTCAGCGAAGTCAATGCTCTGAAGCAGAACTACAGCAGGCAGCAGGCCGCTCACAAAGCGCTTCTGAAGAATATCGAAGAAATCACCGCTCCCCTGGAACGTCGGTCACTCTGGATCGAATTGTACCGGGCGATCAATGCGTGCCTGCCGCGTGAGACAGGAGACGATCTGGACAAAACGGATCCGGAACAGCAGCGTGTCCTGCGAATCGAGTCGGTGACTACCAAACGTGTCAAAAGTGTCCGCGACTGGCATAAAGCCATCGTGAGCAATCCGACTCACAAGGAATCCTTTTCAGAAGCCGACCGGGAAAATCCGCCTCCTGCGAAGGAAGGCTACATCGTGTCCATTTCCGGCTATCACGTTTACAAAGATCCTGAGTCCAATTTTCGAAATATGGGCCAGTTCTTTGTGGATCAGACACTGGGAAAGAATCTTCGGCAGTTCAGCGTGGAACGCAACGGCGTGTCAATCCCGGTCGCTCAGCTGGGAATTTCGCACCCGATTGTCGTGGAATCCAAACCCAGTGACATCCCCTGGGATCCGGAAGCCCGGATCGGCAGCACCGGAAATCCTCTGGATGCGGCCGCAGGTGGAGCTCCGAAACTGATGTTCGGACGTGGCGCGGAGGAACGAGGAGACAGTGATGAATCTTCTTCGAATCGACGGCGTCGTCCCAGGCATGGAGCTGACCTTCCTGATCTGGACGGTCCTATCGATCGGTTCGAAGACAAGAAGGAGTCAGAAGAAAAAATTCTGACTCGCCATGATTTCGTTCTTCAGTTTGCATGGATTCCCACTCTGCCGCGCGACCGGCCGGACAGCCCGCCGGAAACGGGAAAGGCTCCCTGACCTTTCCTGCGGCCTTCCCCGTCTTCTTTGTCCCCTCTGTTTCCGGTACGAGTCTTCGCAATGGAAAAACTTCAGCCTGTTCTCAAGCAGATGTTCTGGATTGCAGCCGGAGGTGCTGTTCTTCTGGCTGTTGGCGGATGGTGGATGGCCATTGGCGCTCTGTCCACACAGATCGAAGCAGACAGGAAGACGCTGGAAGAAAAACTGGCCGCATCGAAACAGGGAGGTGATGCTCCGCACGAACAGTGGACCAGGCAGGCTGCGGAAATCAACAAGAAGTATCGGCAGGAGTTTTCTGAAGCAGAGGCTGATCTGCACCGAAGACAAAAACGTTTCCGCGAATACCCCAAAGGGCAGGGCGGGGAAGAACTGAAGCGGAAGTATGCGTTTCTCAGTCCCATCGATGATCGCGCTCTGCGGTATCAGTATGGCAACGTTCTTTACGAACAGCACCTTCTGGATCAGCTGAAGGTACTGGATCCGTTCATCGTCCAGGAAAATCGCGGGCTCGTCGATGTGATGCTCGACGGCATCACCAAAGCCGATGCATCCCAGTGGATTGAACGTCCTCCGACATCTGCCGAAGTCTGGAAATCCCTGGAAGATCTCTGGCTTCTGCGATCACTTTTCGAATCGATTGCGCGTGTCAATGAGGGAGCAGACCGCATCGGAAATGCGCCCGTTCGCCAGCTGATTTCACTGAAACTGCGTGGTGGTGACAGCCGATTCGCACCACCGGAAATCGGCGGCAGTTCCTCCCCGACCACGGGCGGTCTTGAAAAAGGCCTGGGATTCGGGCAGGCCGGAGCGGAGCGAATGGCGGGTCGAAGGAAGAAAAAGAAGAAAGTTCACTCCGCCGGTCCTCACCCTGGGCTCGCATACAAGGGAGAATTCGAAGACTCCCTTCTGAATGAGGAATTCGGACCGCCTCCAGGTGCTCCGGAAACAGGTTCCGGCGGTGCCGTGGGTGCCGGTGGACAACAGGTCCCGCCGCTGGTCGCCCAGACGGGACCTCAGCCCGCCACGACGGCTTCTGAAATCGAGGGACAGATGAAAGACCGGTACGTTCACCGGGAAAGCGAATACCGAACCCGAGCCTTCATTCTGCATGTCCGCATTCATGAAGATTATCTTCCGGCACTGCTGGCAGAACTCACGAACTCTTCTTTTCCCGTGGAGATCGTTCGCGTGAACGCGAAGTTCCCCGGAGAAGAGAATGCTTCATCGGCGAATACGGCATACGGCTCAACACGGCGGCGGCAGCGAACGGCTCCCGCTGCCCCGCCGGCCGGCGCAGGAAATCGCATGACCGGCCGAAGGACGACAGGTTTTCGCAATCGGACCAGAACGGCAGGTCCGCGTGGCCTGAGATCACGGACCCGGACCACTCCGGGTACACGTTCGCCACGGGCGCAGGAAGCATCTGCAGGCCTGCTGTCCAGACTGGTCGGCCCCGAGATCAATCCTGCGGTGGCAGAAAAGGGCGAAGAACAAAGAAAAATGGCTCTGTCAGATGTCCGGCTGATCGAAGTCCGCATTGCCGGACTTCTGACCCTGTATAATTCCCGCGACGAAAATGAAGCAGCCGAGCAGACGGAAGAAATCGAGAACCAGGAAGCCGGCCGCGAAAAACCATCCGCTTCATCCGATGAAGATGCTGATCCACCGGAATCAGCTGCCGATGGTGCGGCAGCTGAAGAACCGTCCGACAGCAATGAACCGGAAACCGGCGGGGACGGTCCGCAGGCCGAACCGAAACCCGCTTCGCCCGACAGCCGTTCTTCCGAGGCAGCACCACCGGTCCCGGACGAATCGGGACCGGCTCCCTGAATCCGCCACCGCGTTTCCATTTCAGATTCACACATTCGAAGATTCGACATCTGACCATCCCTGACCCTGGGAATCAGCAGCACCACGTGCGCAACGGCAGTTCATCATGAATATCAAGTCCCTGTTCATCAATCACTGCGACAAGCTCACCGGAATCCTCATTGCGATGCTGGGGCTGTGGGGCATTGCGGGAACATCCTGGGATCACGCCACAACGCTTCCTGCCGCACTCACGCTGAATGCATATGACGTCCGGGATGAGATCGCTCGTCACAGCGAGTGGCCGGAAAGCGAACGGAAGAAGTTTCAGATCAATGTCGACATCCGGGCACTGGCTGCGGAACTGGTGCAGCGAGGTGATCTGGACTTTGAACAGTTTTCCATGGATGTCGCCTGGCATCCGACGCTGATTCCGGTGCAGGAAAAGAAACGCTCCGTTGCAGTCCTGCCGCCCCGTTTTCCCGAAGTCACACCGGTTTCCGTTCCTATTGCATTTCCCCCGGACGAAACGGAATCGGACGAAACAGACGATGAAGATCCGGACAGCCCTGACCCGGAAGACGATGAAGAAGAGCTGTCTGAGGAACAAAAACGCGCCAGAGAACGGTTTGGCTCTGCAGAAGAGGCAGGATCCCGGATCAACCCGAACAGCAATACAACTGTCGACAGTCTTCTGAAATCCGGCCTGACCCTGTTCGGAAGAAGCCGGCAAGAACGGATGGCAGGACAGATCAACAATCAGCAGGACAGAAAAATCCGCCAACTGCGGGCTGATGCCCGCAGAAAAGTTCGGTGGCGCGGAGGAATTTCCGTGCGGATGCTGGTCGATCTGCGCGCCCAGAGACAGAAGATCGCCGAAGCCCTGCATATCCGGTCCTCAAGTTATACAGAAGCTCAGGCACACATCGACTACCAGAGTATTCGCATTCAGAGACAGGAACTTCGGCTTGGCAGATGGACCGAATGGGAAGATCTCCGTCTGGAAGACCTGGTCGAAATTCTGGATGAATCCCTGGGCACAGATGTGGATACGGTGCTGCCAACAGTGACCCGGCCGACAATCACGATGCCACTTCCACGGCGAGCTGCCGCGTCCTGGCTGCCCGGCGAAGTATCCCACAGCCGACTGGAAGATTTTGAACTGGACGCCGATGAACGGGATATGCTCAATCGGATCGTTGCCAGCATCTATCAGGAGGCCCTCGAGGCCGAGCGGGAACAGAAAGCGACCATTCGAAGAAAAGAAGGATTCGGCGCCTATATCGAAGACGCCAGCGAGCTTCGGCAGGCGGCCCGCAGCAAACATGAATCGGATGAAGAGCTAAAGAACTCCATCCGCAAAATCGTCGAAGACACCTTCGACCAGGAACAGGGGTTTACGGAAGAACAGAAACGGATCTTCGATGATGTTCTGGCACAACTGAGCAATGCTGAGATCACAGCGGCCGACCGGCTGCTGCTGGTCCGATTCATCGATTTCACAGCCGAACGAGGCGTGACATATCGGTATCGCGTTCGGCTCGAAATGTTCAACCCGAATTATCAGCAACCCCCCGACCTTCTGGAAGATCCCGAACAGGCAGAACAGGAAACGATCGTCTCTCCGTGGAGCGAACCAACACCACCGGCCACTGTTCCCGTGCGCTACCGCAATCACCTGAAGGAAGTCGCAGGAAAATCGGATGGCATCCAGCCCCTGCGTGTCAAGACAGCCATCTTCTATCAGGATGACGGCATCCTTCCGGTTGTGGGAACAATTGATGTAGAAGTCGGCATGCCGATCGGAGGCGTCAGGAAGATTGAACGTGTCGATCTGGAGAAAACGATCGTCGAAACAGGCGACGTTGTTTTCGAAACCGACGAACTGCTTGGGGGCGTCATCGTCCGCCCTGATTTCGACCGGACGACTCTGCCGGAGGAATTTGCTCAGGACGTACAACAGCTGCGGCGCAGTGAGCGAGTGATTCCGGACCTGGCGTGCGTGATCGATTTCCAGGGGGATGTGCAGCTTCGAGAGGTCAGCAGTACATCACCGGATCTGAAGAACGACGAAGAGCTGGCCGCCTGGATTCTCAGAAACTACGAAGACTGGAAACGCGATGCAAAGAAAGCAGTCGGATCGGCCGAAACAGGCCGAGGATCCCGTGCGACCGGCATGAACTACGGCAATGTCCTGACTCGTACCTCACGTGGTCGCCGTCAGAGAAATCGGTGACAGCACCACACTGTCAGTCTGAATCTCCGCCGAAACCCAGTACACGAATCCATCGGCGGCCGCTGCCGGTCGTATCCGATTCCGACGGCCTCTGCAAAGTGCCGTCCTCTTCCAGAGACAGCCCCATCTGCCGGGCGGTGTGCCGCAGCAGTGCCTGAGACGTTTCCAGCTGAACGGCCTGGCGAGACAGCCGGGCCCGTTCCAAAGACAGTTCCATCTCTGTCAGACGCAGCTGCTCATCCAGACAATCCAGACTGTTCTCCACCCGGCGCCGGAGTTCTTCCGGACATTCGGCTGCCATGTCACGAAGCTGTTCCGTGGACAGAGTTTCCTTCGGACCGGTCACATTCCGCAGCCTGGACGCCAGCTGGCGAATCAGTTCATCACGAGCGATCAGCGCCTCACGCAATGCCGCATCCTCCACCGCATCGACATCCACGGGATCCGGCAGCACGATGTCCTCAACATCTGTCTGCCATTCTCGTTCGTCACCGGCGGCAGCTTCTTTCGGATCTTCAGCCACAGCTCCTTCATCACCGCATCGGCCGCCGGCTGCATCTGCCGCTTCCGTCGTCGGCACCGATTCCGAATTCTGATCCGTCCCTTCCATGCCCGACAGCAGAGCCTGACGGATCGCCTCCCACGACTGCTGGACGTCTTTTCCCGTGCCGGGTTCCGACGCCGAAGAATGGGGATCCCGTTTCGACAGACCGTCCGAAACGGCAGGCAGCACGTCCTGGCCTTCCGCCTGCGAATCTTCCGTCGGCGATGAACGGTCCAGGAACTCAGTCAGCTTCTCAAGCAGCCGCTGCTCCAGAAGCTGCAGTCCGCCGGAAAGCACATCGATCGCTGCCGTCTGCCGAACGATGAGTGATTCCAGATCGGACAGACTCGGACTTTGCCCGTTCGTCGATTCCGTTTCGGCTGTTTCCGACTGAATGGGCATCACGATTTCACCTGCTCCGTCTCCCGACAGCCCGCCTTCAGCCGTCGGAAAAAGTCTGAATGTCCGGGAACGCAGTGGCACTCCGCAACGGAGCACCGCCGGGACTGATTCGGCACGGGAATCCACCGACAGGCAGACGCGGCTGCTGCTGTCACGATGCCTGCAGCAAGTCCGCTCAAGCATACGGCGCAGAACACAGAATCCGGATCAGCCGTCCGGAAATCGTGACGATTGAGATTCCGCGGGCACTCCGTTGACACGAGTTTCGCCGGTTGTACGGTTGGAGCGATTTTTCGGATTCTTCAGCACAGTCCAGTCGTTTCACGTCGCCGACCAGACGGCCCTATGCCAGCTCCCATCCTGATTCTGATCAGTCCGGCTCTCCCCTATGGCCGCTGTGAACTGACTCCCCGCTCTCTGCCGGTTGTCATCGGGCGCAGTCATTCGGCTGATATCACGATTTCTGATCCGCAGATGAGTCGACGGCATGCGGAGATCCGAATCGGATCTTCCGGGCAGTTCGAACTGATCGATCTGGACTCAACAAACCTGACCATCGTGAATACACACGATGTCACCCGGCATATCCTGTGTCATGGCGACGAACTGCTCCTGGGCGATACGGAAATTCGGGTCGAACTGATCGCGCCCCGTTCCGACATCCACGATCAGACAACGAAAGACCTGCCTCTGATGGACTGATTGTCCCTGAAAAAGCAGGAAACGATCGCCACAAGCCGGGTTCAGCCGAAATAGAGCGTCTGCGAGTCGTGTTCCTGTTCCGTCAGGGATCCGGCCGACCGTGTGCCGGCAGCACCGTGTGCAGCACGCCGTCCGGACAGGTGGTGAGCTCCATCGATGCGAACATGTTGCTGCGGAGCAAAACGCCAGTCCCGCACTGCCGGGACCGGGTGTTCAGCCGTCAGCGCCGTGTCCGAGGATCGGACGGTCCGACAGCGTTTCCGGGTGTTCAGCGTCATCACTTCGGACACTCCAGGAGGGGAACAGGAGGGCAAAAGGAGTCCTGGGCCACCAGGCCCTGTGGCCGAGCGGCGGTTCGTCACCGATCCAGGGAACCGGAACGGATCGGGCCTCTGGTGATATTCTGCAACACCCAGTCGCACGGGACGGCACCATTGGCAGCGGATCAGCCGTTCCCGGCATGCTGCGGCCCGAACCTGACACGTTTTCCGTTCTGTCCGGACAGAGCGGTCATTCCGGTCGTGCTCAGTCTGAGGCCGTCTGGTTGAAGCAGCCCCGGCCCTCCGTACGCTGCCTGCGGGGCCCGCGTGTCCCTCAACGGGCAGACGGAACGTCAGGCGGTCGGCGGCCGGATTCCCAGCCGCGCCTGCACGGACCGGCTGAGCGTATCACGGACGACTTCGACGGGGATCCGGTCGTATACCTGCCGAAAGAACCCTTCGACAATCATGTGCATCGCTTCGTTTTGGCCGATGCCGCGGCTCTGAGCGTAGAAGATCTGTTCTTCGTCTACTCGACCGGTTGTTGCACCATGAGTGCAACGGACGTCGTCTGCTTCGATTTCCAGTCCGGGAATGCTGTCGCAGCGGGCATCGGCACTCAGCATCAGAGCATCACAGCGCTGGTACCCGTCGGTCTGCTGAGCGGCTTCATCCACTCGAATCATGCCCCGCCAGATCACACGTGCCTGGTCTTTGAGAACCTCCTTGTACAGCAGATCGCTGTGAGTCCCCTGGGCCTGGTGATGCTGCCGTGTGTAGTACGAGATCTTTTGACGGCCGTCGGCAAACGTGACGCCGTTCACTTCCGCAGAAGCCGCCGGCCCGCAGAGCCGGACATCCTGGTGGATGTGGCTGAGCCGGCTGCCGAGTCCGACGACCGTCCACTGCAGGGAGCCGCCGGCATCGACCTGCCCCGCCTGATGAGCGAAATGCCACGTGTTCCGATTCCAGTTCTGAAGCTGCACATACCTGAGCCGGGCATTTTTTCCGACAATCAGTTCCACGCATCCGGTATGAAGACCGGCTGTTTCCGCCGCGGCCGAAGCGGTCTCTTCCAGCAGGGTCGCCTGGGCATCGTCTTCCAGAACGATGAGCGTGTGTCCGAAATCCGCCACGCCGTCGGCGGCATGAGCGATCAGGCTGTGCAGCGGCAGCTCAACGGTGACTCCGCGCGGCACGTACAGCACAACTCCGTCCGTCCAGAACGCCGCATGCCAGGCGGCGAAGCGGTCCGCGTCGGGACGGACCGCCTGTGTCATGAAGCGGGGTTCCAGAAGATCCCGATGCTCCGCCAGCATCTGCTTCAGCGGACCGAACAGCACTCCCTGTTCAGCCAGACGGGCTGTGCCGTCTGCCGCGACGGCGTGGCCGTCCACCTGACGCACATGTCCGCAGAACTCCGTTTCGTCGGCCAGCAGAGTCCGGATATCGGTCGCCCCGTCCGCCCGGCCGAGCGGCCGAAAATCGGCCGCCCGGAAGATCCGCAGATCCACACGTTTGAATTCTTCCGGATCGAGTTCCTTCTGCAGAAGCTGTTCGTAGGTGTCATACGCAGTCCGCCGCATCCGGGTGATCCACTCAGGTTCATCCCGATCCGCCAGAAACTGTTCGAACACGTCCCGATCGAAACCGGTGCGGCTGGTATCAAGAACGGCGGTCATAAGAACATTCGCAGAAAAAACATGCCTGAAACGGCGGACGGCAAAACGATGAAAAGCGGCGGAGTCCTCTAACCCACACTGCCTTCCATCTGCAGTTCGATGAGGCGATTCATTTCAACCGCATATTCCATGGGAAGCTCCTTGACCAGCGGTTCGATGAACCCGGTCACAATCATGGCGCTGGCTTCCGCTTCGGTCAGTCCGCGGCTCATCAGATAAAACAACTGTTCTTCCGCAATCCGACTGACGCTCGCTTCATGCTCCACAGCGACGTCTTCCTCTTCCACTTCGATATACGGATAGGTATCGCTGCGGCTTTCCGGATCCAGAATCAGAGCATCGCACACGACATTGCTGCGGCAGTGCCGGGCTCCGTCTTCGATCCGCACCAGCCCGCGGTAACTGCTGCGTCCGCCGTCCTTGCTGATGCTCTTGCTGACAATGCGGCTGCTGGTATTCGGAGCACAGTGCACCATTTTGGCTCCCGCGTCCTGATGCTGGCCGCGACCGGCAAAGGCGATGGACAGCGTTTCGCCGCGGGCTCCTTCTTCCATGAGCCAGATGGCCGGGTACTTCATGGTCAGGCGGCTGCCGAGGTTCCCGTCGACCCATTCCATCAGGGAATCTCCCCAGGCCATGGCCCGTTTCGTCACGAGATTGTAGACGTTGTTCGACCAGTTCTGAATCGTCGTGTATCGAAAGCGTCCCCCCCGCTTCACGATGATTTCGACGACGGCGCTGTGCAGACTGTCGCTGCTGTAGGTGGGTGCCGTGCAGCCTTCCACATAGTGCGCCGACGCCCCTTCATCGATGATGATCAGCGTCCGTTCGAACTGCCCCATATTCTGACTGTTGATGCGGAAGTATGCCTGCAGCGGAAAGTCGATACGAACGCCCGGCGGCACGTAGATGAATGAGCCTCCGGACCAGACAGCGCTGTTGAGTGCGGCGAATTTGTTGTCTTCCGGCGGAATGACGGTCCCGAAATACTCCCGGAACAGGTCCGGATGATCCCGCAGGGCCGAATCGGTGTCGGTGAACAGAACTCCCTGCTTCGCCAGATCTTCCTTCAGACTGCCGTAGACCACTTCCGATTCGTACTGAGCCTTCACACCGGCCAGATACTTCTTTTCGGCTTCGGGAATGCCCAGCCGGTCGTAGGTCCGCCGAATCTCCTCAGGGACATCGTCCCAGCTCCGTCCCTGTTCCCGGGCGGCCTTCATGTAGTAGTAGATGTCGTCGAAATCCAGATCCGACAGATCTCCGCCCCAGTCCGGCATCGGCCGGGATTCGAAGATCTCAAGAGACCTCAGACGAAAATCCCTCATCCAGTCCGGTTCGTTTTTCAGTTCCGAAATCTGCCGGACGATGTCGGCATCCAGCCCCTTGCGGCTCTTGAACTCATAGTTGTCCGTGGAATCGTGAAATCCGTACTGATACTCACCGATACCGACATCGGCCTTCACGGGAACATCTGTGGACATGACTGGGGGTTCCTGATTCAACTGACTGTCCGATCCTGCAGCGAAGAACGAACGTCATGGACCTGCTCTGAAACAACTCACACGGCCGCGGCTTCCGTCCGGGCATTGTCGGCCGCAGCTTCCGGATGGCGTTCCCGCACGGCTGCGTAGCCATCGGCATGCAGTTCATGGGCCAGTTCAGCGTCTCCGGTTTCCACGATACGGCCGCCAAGCATCACGTGCGTGTACTGCGGTGGATTGAATTCCAGCAGACGTTCATGGTGGGTGATGATCAGCACCCCCATCTGAGGCCCGGACAGCCGGGACAGCCCTTCGCTCACCACCCGCACGGCGTCGCTGTCCAGACCGCTGTCGGTTTCATCCAGAATCGCGAACTTCGGCCGCAGCATGGCCATCTGCAGAATCTCCATTCGCTTCTTTTCACCGCCCGAAAAACCGTCATTCAGATACCGACGGGCAAACTCCCGATCCATTCCCAGTTCGTCCATGCAGCTTCGGATTTCCTTCCGGAATTCCCGCATCGGCACCAGACCTTCGCCTTCTCGGCGGTCGGGATTGCGAACATTGCTCACGGCGTGCCGAATGAAATCCGCCACTTTGACTCCTGGAATCACCACGGGATACTGAAACGCCAGAAACAGCCCCATGCGGGCACGTTCATCGGCCGCCAAATCCGTGATGTTCTTCCCGTCGATTTCGATCGTTCCGTCGGTCACTTCGTAGTGCGGATGTCCGGCCAGAGCATACGCGAGCGTGCTTTTCCCGGACCCGTTCGGTCCCATCAAAGCGTGCACTTCTCCCTGGCGAATCTCCATATTCACGCCCCGTAAAATGGGCGTATCGGCCACGGAAACATGCAGATTCGTGATCTTCAGAAGACTGCTCATACCCCACCTGTTTTTTGTTCGTACGGAACCGTTCGGTTCGGCCTGTGATGTCCTGTGTTCTGCCTGTGATGTCCTGTGTT